>DATKZX010000015.1 GCA_035527755.1 Methanomassiliicoccales archaeon
TTTCAACGTTTATCGGTCCACGGACGCCAGCGGTCCGTTCGTCCTTATCGATTCGACCGTCGAACTGAACCATACCGACAGTGGACTGACCAACGGCCAGATCTACTGGTACAACATCACCGCCGTCAATAGCATCGGTGAATCGCTGCCTTCTGATACGGTCAGCGCCACACCGAACCCCTATCCAGACAGTCCTGAACTGGTAAGCGCCATCGCAGGCTACATGAGCGCCACCCTAAATTGGACCGCCCCGGCCAATAATGGCAGCGGTCCCATCACTGGCTACGGGTTATACTATGGAACCGAAATGGACAGCGCCACCTGGACCTTGTTCGACACCGTCGATGACCTGGTGCTCAGCGAGACCGTGACCGGACTGGTCGGTGGAACGGAGTATTACTTCGGCGTCAAATCGATGAACGCCGATGGAAGCTCGGTCATGTCCAACCACCTGACCGCTCTGCCGTACAGCGTTCCCGGGGCTCCAACCGGTCTCATCGCTGTTCCGGGCGATACTAACATCACCCTATCGTGGGAGGCGCCTGCGAACGATGGCGGTCTAGACATAGACCATTACATCGTCTACCAGGATGGCGTCGATGTCCAACATGTCAACGGCACCTCGACCGTTATCACCGGACTGACCAATGGACAAACGTACTCCTTCAAGATATCCGCACATAACGCCGAGGGATACGGACAGAACAGTTCAGAGGTCAATTCAACGCTCATGACCGTTCCTGGCTCCCCTACGCTGGTAAGCGCTACTGCGAGCGGCCTCGATGTGATCTTGACATGGACCGCACCGGCATCGGACGGTTTCAGCCCCATCACCGGTTACTATGTGTTCTACGGAACGAGCGATGTCACGACCCAGTTCGGAAACGTGATATCGGCAGGGACCTTGACGGCGAACGTCACTGGCCTGACCGTCGGTACTCAATATTTCTTCGCCGTCATGGCGGTCAATGCGGTCGGTAACTCGTCTCTATCGAACATGCTCAACGCCACCCTGATCACTGTGCCTGGCGCCCCCTCCGCCTTATCGAACGTCACCACCGAAGTTCAGGTAACGCTGAGCTGGACCGCGCCGGCATCGGACGGTTTCAGCCCCATCACCGGTTACCTAGTATATCGTGGGATTTCGGCCGATGACCTCACCCTGATCGGTAACAGCACCGTATTGACGTTCGTTGATACCATGGTAACGTCCGGTTCCACCTATTATTACAAGGTGAGCGCCGTCAACGCCGAAGGAGAGGGAGCCTTGAGCACCGCCGCATCCATCGACGTGCCTTGGCCAGCTCTCGTTCCCGTGACCGGGAAGATAGTGGATGCGGATGGAAATGGGATCCCGGGGGTGACCGTCACCCTGGAGGACGACTCATCTGCAGAGACCGATGCCTCGGGCAACTTCATCATCATGACCTCCCAGGGCGTTCACACCTTGACCGTAAGCGGCGATAGCATAGAGACCAGGGACATCCCCATCAACGTGGGCGGTCCTGGGCTGGAGATGGATGACATCACCACTACCGCGATAGACGATAACGGCGGGGGCAATGACCTGATGTTGATCCTATTGGTCATCATCGTCGTCGCCGCTCTACTGGTGGTCGTGGTGTTTTTCCTCCGCAGGAAGAAGTGAGCGACAGGCGGTCCAAACCTTTTCCCGTTCCTTATTTTTCATCCGACATCGATCGGGACCTCCGAACACCGATATATCGTTCCCTGTGCCCCGTAAATTGTAAATGAAACGCTGGAACCTGGTCAAGCCCAGGGTCGGTCGAACCCGTCAATTACGAACGAGACTGGCGCAATAGGGCGTTCACCGCAACGATCTCGCTCAGCTGGATGGCGGTGGAAGGGAGTATATTAAAAAAAAGAAAAGAGGTGGCCGAGAGGCCGTTCTGGTAAGAGGTCCCATCACCTGCGACGCTTGGTGAACATCTTCTGCATCAGCGCCAATAGCGGCCACCGACTGTACTTCTCGGCGCTGGCGACCCTGCCCGTCAGCAGTATGTCCTTCTTGAACAGGGTGACGGCGATGAACATGACCACCAGAGCCATTATGGTGGAGTAGGCGATGCCTGCCAGCACCAGGCCGTAGTCGTCGAACATCAGCAAACGCATGGCCATCATGGGATGTGAGAACGGTATGGCGAAGACCAGCGCCTTGGCCGCCAACGGCAGCGTGTCGAAGTCGGTCATCAGGGTGATGAACATGGGTATAAGTGCCAGGAACGTCACCGGCATGGTCATGGTCTGGGCGGCCTTGTAGTTCTTGGTGAATATGCCCAGTATCATGCATAATGCCAACGCGAACACCAACGCGGCGAAGAGCGATATCCCCACCAGAACGTAGTCCAGCAGGTCCAGCGTCAGACCGTATTGGGCCAGGTCAATGCTGGTCGATGCCAGCAGGGAATTGAAATAGTAGCCCATGCCCAGCATGTAGATGGCCGCCATGATCAGTCCCACCACCGCGGCCCCGAGCAACTTGCCGAAAACTATGGAGGTACGGCTCACCGGCATGGTCAGCAGCGTCTCCAGTGTCTTGTTCTCCTTCTCCGTTCCCATGGAGGTTATGACGATGCTACCGGCATAGATGATCATCATCACCACGATTAGCGGCATGACCAAGGACTGCTGCGAGATGACCCCGGCTATGGTCGGCGGAGATATGCCGGCCATCTCCTTGCCCTTGAATATGGTGGTCTCGTTCAGATGGGTCGGATTTAGGATGATCGAGGCGTTATCGCTCAGGTCGCCCGTTATCAGCGCGGCGGAGATGGCCTGGTCCACATTGCCCAGCAGGGCGTCCGCGGCGGACCCGGGTATGGTGTCCAGTATTCCGGCCCCACGCATGACCCAGTAGGCCTCGATGGTGCCGGTCCTATTGGCCAATATATCAGAGGTGAAATCACTGGGTATGATGAACAATGAAACGCCCCCAGCATCGTCCAGGGCGTTCAGCGCATCCTGCACGTTGTCCCCCTCATAGACAATGTTCGCGCTATGCTCCAGTACACCGTAGGCGACCTGAGAGAGCATCCCGTCGTCGTTGTTGATGAAGGCGATCTTTGGAGGTTCCGAAAGCTGATCGCCCACCCCACCGAAGACGTTCCCCAGGGAAGCGAACAGAACGGCCATGATGATTATCGGAACGATGGTGGTTGGGGTCAGCAGTTCCTTGACCTCTTTCTTGGCTATCTTTGAAAGACTGCTCATTCGCTCACCACCTTGACGAAGACCTCCTCGATGTTCTTCGCCCCATACCTTTCCTTCAGTTCGTCGGGGGTCCCCTCGGCCACGATCTCCCCGTCATTGATGAGGGCGATGCGGTCGCAGAGCAGTTCCACCTCCAACATGTTATGCGAAGAGAGCAGCATGGTGGTCCCCTGGGAAGCGTACGTTTTGACCGTCCTGCGGATCTCCTGGGCGTTTATCACGTCCAGACCTGAGGTCAGCTCGTCCAGTATGGCCAACTTAGGCTTGATCATCAGGGCGCGGGCCACCAGCAGGCGCCTTGCCATGCCCTTGCTGTAGGTCTCCACCTTATCATCGATCCTTTCCTCCAGATGGGCTATCTCCAATCCCCGGGAGACCAGTTCCTCGGCCTTATCGCCCTCGGCGAAGAATTGAGCGATGAACTTGAGGTAGGCTCTCCCAGTCAGGTTCTTGTAAGCACCGGCATCCTCCGGCAGATAGCTGATTATGCGCCGCACCTCATCCGGTTTATGACCCAGGTCTATGCCGTAGATCTTGACCTCCCCGGCGGTTATCTCCAATAAGGTGGATAGGATGCGCAGTGCGGTGGTCTTGCCCGCTCCGTTGGGACCGATGAGACCATAGACCTCGCCCTCCCGGACATTGAACGATATGCCTTTGACCGCCTGGAAGGAACCATAGTTCTTGACCAGGTCCTTTACTTCTACCGCGTACATTGTTGCCTCTCCTAGGACATGGTAACTAATACCGATAAAAAAATATTATCCTACGAATCTATTGTCCGATGATCGAACGTGGTTCTGATGGTCTTGGAGGACGGTCCATGGATATGAACAAGGAAAAAATTATCATGTGGGGGGCGCTGGCGGGTATCATCGGCGCCATCGCTTTCAGCACGCTTTGGAGCCTGGCCATCATAACCGACGGGCATTGGATATTCGGTGTGGAGACCCTGAGCGAACTGGGAGGCCATCGTCCCGGGCGCTGCTTCTTCAATACCGGGTTGATCGTCATGGGACTGCTTTCAATACCTTTCGGCGCCGTCCTTTATCGCAGGTTCGAGCATACCAACCTAGGAAGGATATCCACCGCCACGTTCGTCCTCGCGGCGATCTCCCTGATCGGCATCGGGGTCTTCCCCATCAATACCGGCACTCCGCACACCTTCTTCAGCTGGGCTTTCTTCAGCACGGTCATCATCTCATTGACGATCATGCTGCGCCCTATCTGGATGTTCAAAAGGTTGGGCAGGCCGATCGTGATCGTGACCTTAGGAACGGTCATGGTCGGCTATATCACCATCATCCTGGTGGCGACGAAGAACATGGAACTGGCCCTCAGCGAAGCGTTGGTGGTCATTTCCCTGCTCATATGGACCATCTCCATGGGGATCTCATTACTGCATGAGATGCTCACCCGATGATCCTCTGGAAGATGCGTCACTCACGATAACGATAGCTGATGTTGCAGCTGCCTTCGCGGCTGACCATGCACGGTCCCATAGGACGTTTCGGAGAACAGCCTCGGGCGAACGCCGGACATTGCTCGGAACGGATTATCCCCCGCAGCACCTCTCCGCAGCGGCAGCCGCCCATGTCCTCCTTGACCTGAGGGGCGTCCTTCAGAACGTCTTCGTGGACCACGCGGGCGTTATGCTCCGAAAGCTCGTCGCGAACCTCCAGGGCGCTTAATGGCAGAACGGGGAAGCCGCGCCAGGCCCTGTCCTCCTCCTTGAAGGCCCTGGCCAGCATGTCCCGCGCTTTGGGATTGCCCTCCGGGCGCACCACTCGAGGATACTCGTTCTCCACATCGTTCCTCCCCTCTTTGACCTGTTTGGCCAGCATGTACACGCCCATCAACAGGTCCAGTGGCTCGAAGCCGGTGACCACCTGGGGCACGCCCTGGGGGCCGGCGAACGGGGCGAAGGGCTCCAGCCCGATGATGGTGGCCACATGCCCCGGTTGAATGAGCCCGTCTATGCGCACCTCCCCCATGGCGAAGAGCGCTTTCAGTGCCGGGGGGAGCAGACGATGGCAGCTGAGCACACTGAAGTTCTCAGGCGGGGAGTGCAGCAGAGCGTAGGCGGTGGAGGGACTGGTGGTCTCGAAACCGATGGCCATGAAGACCATGCGTTCCACGTCCTTGCACATGAGCAGGGCGTCCTCCACGGAGTACACCACGCGGACGTCCGCACCTTCGGCCTTCACATCCGCCAGCGAACCTATGGGAGTGGGAACGGCCATCATGTCGCCGAACACGGTCAACGTCACGCCGGACCTGGCCAGGGTGATGGCCTCCACCACCTCCTTGGTGGTGGTGACGCAGACCGGACATCCTGGTCCCTGGCCGATGGTGATGCCCACGTCGGACAGCATCTTCTCCAGCCCGAACTTGACCAGTGTGTCCTGGTGCGTCCCGCAGACGTGCATGAACCGCAGGTCCAGGTCCATGCCCTTCAGCTTGTCGATGATCTTGACCGCCATTCCCTCGTCCCGGTATCTTAGGTCCATCATTCCTGCACCACCTTCATGGACGTGACCCGGCAGGACTGCCCCTTCAAGACCTTGATCTTACCCCGGCACTTGGGGCATATCAGAGAAGGCATGGACATGTGATATTCCTCGCCCAGGTAATCGGCCTTGCCCTGATAGCCGCAGGCGGAGCAGAGCAGTTCGGTCTCCTCCGTCTCTATGGCCAGTACTGAACCTTCCAGGATGGTGTCGCGGGTGATGATCTCATAGGCGAACTGCAGCTGCTCCTCGCCGAGGAACGTCAGTTCACCGAGCGTCAGGCACACCTCCTCCACCTTGAGCACCTCGTGCTTCTTCAGCTCCTCGAGCACGCTCTCCACGATGCCGGACATGACCGATACTTCATGCATCCATTAGGCCAATTCATCAACCAATATTAATCACTGCCCTCGTTCCATAAATATGGGACGAAGGAAGACTGGTATTAAGTAAGCTAGAAATACGACCAGGGAAATACGAATCTTGAAGATCATGCCAGAGGAAAACTCGCGCAATGATGCCGCCATCGAGTCCATCATCGAAGGCAAGAAGATGGAGGCGTATGCGGAGCACCGGACCAAGGATATGCATCAGTGCTCCCTCTGCGGCAGCGTTGGCTACCGCAAGCGCCCCATGAGACCGATCGGAACTAAATGGATATGCATCGACTGCCTGCGCTCCTTGAAAGAGATGTTGGATGGACTGGACCAGTGGGAAGCGGAGATCCAGCTGGAAAAAGAGATGTCCAAGAAGATCGACGATACCCTGAGGGTATGATCATTTTTCATCGGCGGGCATCTTCTCGTAATGGGCGCAGACCTTACGCACCGGGCACGTGGCACAACGTGGGTTGCGGGGCAGGCATACCTTCTGACCGAAGCGGACCATGGTGGCGTTGATGTCGCACCAAAGCGCCTTGGGAAATATCTTCCGCAAGGCCATTTCGGTCTCGTCCGCCGTACGGCTTTCAACCAGTCCCAAACGGTTGCTGATGCGATGAACGTGCGTGTCGACGCATATCGCCGGTTCTTTGAAAGCGTAGGCCATCACGCAGTTGGCCGTCTTGCGTCCCACCATCGGCCATTTGACCATGGCGTCGATGTCCTTGGGCACGATGTCACCGTCCATATGCACCGATCTGGCTATCTCCTTAAGCGCCTTGGCCTTGGCCCGGTAGAACCCCACGGAGCGTATGAGGGCCTCCAGCTCCTCCAGGGGGGCGTCGGCCATCTCCTCGGGCGTATAGAACCGACGGAACAGGTCTGACGACGCCCGGTGGGTGTTCAGGTCCCTGGTCCTCTGCGAGAGCACCGTGGCCACCAGGACGTGGAAGGGATCGCGCTCCCACCATATGTCCCCCTCATCGATGAGACCGGGGAAGGCCATCCCCTTTATCGACTCCCTCATGCTCGTCAGCAGCCACCTAAGGTCCATTCTTACCTCCCAGGAACTGAATGGCCTCTCCGACGGTGTAGAGCGATCCGCAGACCATGACGAACCCGCTTTCGCCGGCCACGCTCAGAGCGGTCTCCAGGGCCGCGTCCACCCCTTCCACCGTTCGGACCTGAGGGAGGGTGCGCCCACACGCCTCGGCCATCTGCTGCGGGGTGAGCGCGCGCGGGGTGTTGGCCCCGGTGCATATCACCTGATCGAAATGGGGGCCCAGGGCGGCCATGGCCCCCTTGGCGTCCTTGTCCTTCAGCATGCCCACCACCAACACCCGCGGGGACCCCGGGAACATGGCTAGTTCCGAGGCCACGGTCCTTGCTCCTTCGGGGGTATGGGTGACGTCCAATACGGTCAGGGGATGCCTGCCGACGACCTCCAGGCGACCAGGCCATCTTGCCTTGGACAATCCGACCACGATGCTCTCCCCGGTGATCTCGATATTTTTGGCCAACGTCATAGCGCATTCCGCGGCCACCGCGGCGTTCTCGCACTGATACCCGCCGAGCAGTCCGACGCGTACCTCCCTGTTCAGCGAAGAGAGGTGGACCTTCGAACCGTTCATATCGGAGCTTATTCGCTCCGCCGAGAAGTCGTGGCCCATGATCTTCGAAGGGGCGTTGCGGCATTGGGCCATCCACCTGATCACCCTGAGCACCTCCGGGGATTGGGGGGAGGACACCACCGGAACCCCTTCCTTGATGATCGAGGCCTTCTCATAGGCGATCTTCGCCGCGGTATCTCCCAGGTAAGCGGTGTGCTCCACGCCTATGCGGGTGATGACCGAGCAGCGGGGATGAACGACGTTGGTGGCGTCGAGCCTTCCGCCCATGCCCACCTCCACCACTGCCTCCTCGACGTTCTCATCCGCGAAGTGCAGGAAGGCCAAGGCGGTGGTTATTTCGAAAAAGGTCAACGGCCGGGGGAACGCGCCTCCGTCAACCAGCTCCCGGACCTCGGCGATCTTCTTGCGCAGACGTCCCTCGGCCATCTCTTGGCCGTCGACGGTGATGCGCTCAGTGAACCTGACCAGATGGGGCGAGGTATAGAGGCCGGTGCGATGGCCGGCCGACCGCAGTATCGAGGCGGTCATGGCCGATACGGAGCCTTTGCCGTTCGAACCGGCGACGTGTACCGACCCGAACCTCTCATGAGGATCGCCCAAGGCCTTCAGCAGCGCCCTTTCGTTGGACAGCCCCAACTTGATGCCCATGTTCTCCAGCGAGTACAGCCAGCGAAGGTCGTCGTTCAGGGTGTCCCCCATCATTCGACCTCCGCGACCCAACTTCTCAGTTCCTTTCCTTCTCGGGACGAACATTTTTTCATGGCCGACATGATCCCTGAGCCGTACTGCGCCGCCTTCTTGGGCGAATTCGCCGCAGAAAGTCCCAGAGCGGCCGCCAATCTTCGCAGGGGAAGCTTGTTGCCCTCGGGACCGATCATCTCCCCAGGGGAGAAGGTGCGTGCCACCCTTACGACGTCGGGGCAGAGATAGGGGCATACCAATCTCTTATCGAACATTCGGACGAGGTCCGCTTCGCGAGGTCCGCCTTCGGCCAGCAATCGCTCCTGATCGCCCAAGAGAGCTTTTTCCAGCTCATCCGCCGCCAGAGAGCGGTACCGGTCATAGCCGGCGAAGAGCTCGTCCGCCCCCTGCCCGCTGACCAATATGCTCTCCTTTGCCTGAGAGCAGACGAAGTATAGCGGAAGCTCGAACGATATCACCAGGGGATCGCTAAGCCCCAACCGGTCGCGCAGGAAGCGCACGCCCTTTCGCAGCTCATCGTCGTTCAGTATTACGGCCTTCCAGGGAAGGTCCAGCTCCTGCGCCCCCTTTTCCCCGGCCTTCAGGTCGTGGCTGTTCGGATAGCCTACGGTATAGAGGACCGGTCGACAGTGCTCTCGGGAAAGAGCGGTCAGCACTGCACTGTCCAGACCGCCGGAGAAGAGCACCCCGACCTCACCTTGAAGTTCCTGTTGGATACACTTGGTGAGCGGCGAACGAAGTTCGGAGAGGTCCATGTCATCATCCGGTATGACCACCGTCCTGATAATTTTATCTTGGGTGTCAGAATAGCATTATTAATGATTAGAATAATATCAAGTCGAGTACCATGGACAATGTCACCAGGATAGGTGTATCCCTTGAACCGGAGCTTCTAGAGGATTTCGATAAGCTCATCGACCGCAAAGGGTACATCACCCGGTCCGAGGCCATCAGAGATCTCATAAGGAGCGCTTTGGCCAAGGAGATCCTCAAGGAGGACGAGAACGCGGTGATCTTCGGTACCATCACACTTTTCTACAGTCATCACAAGGGTGGGGTCAAGGATAGACTGATGGACATACAGCACGAGCATCATCAGAAGATACTGTCCTCGATACACGTACATCTTGATATCGAGCAGTGCCTAGAGGTGCTCATAGTGCACGGGTCGGTCAAAGAGGTCCGACAATTGTCTGACGAACTTGGCAGCGTCAAAGGCGTCACCCATCGCACCCTGCACCGAACGCCAGTGACCACCAGCGATGATCACGGCAGACCGCATGTGCACGAGCATTAAGACTGCCGTAAGCCGGAACTTGGTGGATAACTTATTTAGATGGTCACTCTTGATACCCCACCGATGAGAAGGCTGGTCATCTCGGAGAAGTCCAACGCCGCTGCGCGTGTCGCCACCATACTTTCCGATGGAGGCTCGCGCCGGAAGAGCGTTCGGGGAGTTCAGGTCTTTCAGTTCAACAGAGGGGACGATGAGTTCTCCGTGGTGGGGCTGCGAGGCCACATCATAGAGCTCGATTATCCCCCAGAGTTAAACGACTGGTCCAAGGTGGACCCCTTGGAACTGGTGAAGACCAATCCCACCAAGCGCGTGACCGCCCTGAACATCCTGGCGACCCTGAGCGAGCTGGCCATGGATTGCGATGAGGTCATCATCGCCACTGACTTTGACCGTGAAGGAGAGCTCATAGGCCTGGAGACCGTCTCCCTGATGGAGAACCAGCCCAGGTCCGTCAAGAGAGCCAAGTTCAGCGCCCTGACCAAGTACGAGATCGAGCGCGCTTTCAACGAACTTACCGCCCCGGACCACCGCCTGGCGGAATCTGCCGAGACCAGACAGGTCATCGACCTGGCATGGGGTGCGGTCCTCACCCGCTTCATATCATTGGCCAGCGGACAGATGGGAAACAATTTCCTTTCAGTAGGGAGGGTGCAGAGCCCTACCTTGACATTGATCGTCGACCGGCATAAGGAGATATCCGAGTTCGTTCCCGAATCCTATTGGACCGTCGGCGCCAAATTGGAGAAGGGACAGGATTTCCTTGGCGACCATCTTTCCAACCCTTTCAAGGACGAGAAGCTGGCCGAGGAATCCAGGAAGAAGGC
Source organism: Methanomassiliicoccales archaeon (assembly GCA_035527755.1). Classification (NCBI taxonomy): domain Archaea; kingdom Methanobacteriati; phylum Thermoplasmatota; class Thermoplasmata; order Methanomassiliicoccales; species Methanomassiliicoccales archaeon. The sequence goes on from DATKZX010000015.1 coordinate 10,576, forward strand.
GGATTGCGGCGTGGGGAACGTCATTTCCATGGAGCGCAAGGAGAAGGACGATTATCCTCCCCCGCCCTTCAACACCACCAGCATGCTGAGCGAGGCCAACAAGCTCGGCCTATCACCGTCCATGGCCATGAAGGTGGCCGAGGACCTCTACACCTCCGGTTACATATCCTATCCAAGAACGGACAACACCGTCTACCCCCGCTCGCTGAGCCTCAAGAACATTCTGGAAAAGTTGAGGAAATCCGATCTGGGAAAAGAGGCGGAAGAGATCCTGGCCCAAGAACGCATCCGACCGTCCCGAGGCAGGATGGAGACCACCGACCATCCACCTATCTACCCCACGGAAGCGGCCACCAAGAAGGAGCTGAAAGGTACGAAATGGACGATGTACGAACTGGTCACCCGTCGTTTCCTGGCCACTCTGGCCCCGTCGGCCCGTTCCGAATCGGCCAAGTGCGTGCTGGACCTGGGAGGCGAGCCCTTCCATGCCGATGGCTACCGGGTGCTGTACCCCGGCTGGAGGAAGTACTATCCCTATTGGAGGGTCACCGAGGTCCTTCTCCCCGAGCTTAAGGAAGGGGACCAGGTGCAGGTGAAGGAGGTGGGCTGTGAACGCAAGGAGACCAGACCTCCCTCCCGCTACTCCCAGGGAACGCTGCTCCAGGAGATGGAGAAGCTGGGACTGGGCACCAAGAGCACCAGGCATGACATCATCCAGAAACTTTACGATCGGAAGTACGTCGATGGCAACGACCTCGTTCCCACGCTCAGCGGCATGGCGGTGGTCAACGCGCTGCAGAAGCACGCCAAGATCGTGACCGAGAGCCGCATGACCGCTCAGCTGGAAAAGGACATGGACGCCATCGCCAACGGCGAATCGACCCTGGCCGCGGTCGTCGAGGAGTCCCAGGCGATGCTCCTGGACATCGTGGCCTTCATGACCAAGAACCGCAAGGAGATCGGCGACGAGATCCGCGGGGCGCTGAATGAGCAGCGCTTCATCGGAGAATGTCCCCAGTGCAAAAAGGACCTGCATATCATTCGCACCCGCAAGGGCAGCGAGTTCATCGGCTGCACCGGTTATCCGGACTGCACCGTCACCTTCCCCAAGCCCGGCGGCGCATTGGTGCAGCCGACGGAAGAGAAGTGCGAGACCTGCGGCCTGCCCATGTTAAAGGTCATTCGTCGGGGCTCACCGGTCAAGATACAATGCATAGATCCCGATTGCGAGAGCAACAAGGGCAAGGAGAGCGTGGGCGAGTGCCCGGAGTGCGGCAAGGAACTGCGCATCCTCTATTCACGCGCCGGCAAGCGATTCATCGGTTGTTCCGGTTATCCGGAATGCAAGCGGACCTATCCGCTGCCGCAATACGGAGTGCTGCAGGTGGCCGGCGATAAGTGCCCGGAATGCGGAGCCCCCATCATGAGGGTCAAGGGCAAGGGCGGCTGGCAGTTCTGCGCCAACATGCAATGTCCTACCAGCAAGAAGGGGAAGACGGAGCCGGCCGGGGAAGGAGAGAAGCCTAAGGCCAAGAAGACGGCGAAGAAAGCTCCGGTCAAAAAGACCGCCGCCAAGAAACCCGCGGCCAAGGCGGAGGGGGAGGTTGAGACCCCTAAGAAGAAGACCGCTGCCAAGAAGGTGGTGAAGAAGGCCGAGAGCGCCGATGGGACCGTACCTAAGAAGGCCCCGGCCAAAAGGACGGTAAAGAAGAAGGTCAACCCAGCCGAATGAGGTCCTTCTCCTCTATCTCCAGGTCCTCGATGCCGATGGAGATGGTGCCGGTGAAGTTGCGGTTGCTGCCACCTTCGACGATGCGGACCAGGTCTTTCTTTGCCAGACCGTACTGAAGAACGTTGATGATCACGTCCACGTTGGTCTGCGCCGTCTCGAAGCGCCCCCGGCAACGTACCTTGGCGTCATGATCTGTCACGCTGCAGGCGATGAGCTTTTCGTCGCTCTCCACAACGCTCTTGATGTGCCCGATGAGCCTTGTCCCCGCCTCCAAACAGTCCATGGCCACACCGTTCATGAAGGATTCTAGCATTTCCTGCATCCTTTCCGGAGCTGTCGGTGCGGCGAATCTCACTCGCACCCGTGCAGCATAGGCTGCGAAATCCTCGGTGATCATGCTCCCATTAATCTTTCAACGAATACATCCAAATTGTGCCCGTTGGTGCTCGAAATTGGAATTATCGGCTTATCGCCTACCAACTCGCGCACATATTTCTCAACCTCTTCGAGTCGCGAAGCGTCCACTTCGTCGGCCTTGCTCATGAGGACGATGTCAGCCGCCCGCAATTGCAGCTTGAGCGGGGTTTTCATGGCCTGGATGAGTATGGGGAAGCGCACCGTGTCCAGCAGGATGACCACCTTGATGTATCCCAGAGGAGGTCCGCGGTAGTGCTCCATGGTGGCCAGGATCGCATCCGGGTCGGCGATGCCTGACGGCTCCACCAGTATCAGGTCCGGTTGGTACTTGTCGTTGATGGTCCTCACCGTGTCCAGGAAGCTCGGTCCCAACGTGCAGCAGATGCATCCCCGGGGAAGCTCCTGGACCTTCAGTCCGAACTTCTCCATCACCTTTCCGTCGATGCCTAAGTTACCGAAATCGTTGACGATGACGGCGATCTTACCACCAGTGCGCTCGGATATCATTCCAACAGTGTTCATGATGAGCGTGGTCTTTCCACTGCCCAGGAAGCCGGAGATTATGATCATGTCCATTTAAAAACCTCAATAGATGCAAAAATCAATTCAGGGGGATGTATAAGAAGATTTTTTCTAAAGACCGCGAAAGAACGGTGACGGAGGGGGTTATTCCCCCTCGCGATCGTAAAACTCATTGTCCAGGTCCTCCCGCTCCGCGGCGATGCGCCGGTTCCGGCATTGATGGCATTCAACAGGCTTGCCCATGTACCTTTTGCGCATGACCATCGATTGGTCCAAACGTACCAAGGAGCCACAGGTGCATAGCACGGTGAAGCCCCGCCAATCGCCGAACATCGAAAGACCATTGGAACGGTTCTCGGACATCAGATCGGGCAGGACCACAAGCCGCCCTCTATTGACGACCTCCATGCGGGGTTTGAACGCTTCCCCTTCGGATCTGAGCATAGCTTGCGCTATTTGACCGTTATGCAATAAACCACTCCATATTCAGATCTAGCCACCCTCTGACCAGCAGCCCACAAGTTACTGGCCGGAGAGTTCGACCCCTTGGCACTTATCTGAACAAAAATGCCTAACGCCCTGAGGTATTTTAAAGATTTCCTTAACATCCCATACGATTTTTTATATTATCCAGTACGATAAAGAGCACTATCCGTTTCATATAAAAAAGAAAGCGGTCGTTACCTGATTTTCAGGCATCTACTCATATTTAGTTAACAATTGATTTTAAATATTATGCCGAATCCCCCCGGAGGAAGGATCACTCGTCCTTGACCGTGGCGAAGCAGGTGCAGGTCAGAGTGCGGCCCACTCCCTCCATCTGCCGTATCTTGTCTATCACCAGGTCCCCGATGCGCTCCATGGATGCCCCTCGAACCTTCAGCAGAATGTCATGTTCGCCAGATATAAGGTGCACCTCATGCACTCCGCTCAGACGACCGATCATATCAGCCAGCTCCCTTTGGGACATGTTGTTGTTCGGCAGGAACGATACCAAAATGAAAGCGGTGACCGGCTCACCGAGCTTTCCGAAGTCCGGCACTACCGTGAAGCCTTTGATGACACCCCTCTCGGTCATGCGCCGGATGCGCTCGTGAACCGTGGCCCGGGGGATGTTGAGGTCTTTGGCGATGGATTTAGTGCTACGCCTAGAGTCCCTCTCCAGCTCAGTAAGTATGGCCCGGTCCTTCTCATCGAGCATAGGAGTTGGAAATGCCCCACCTTCTAAAATAGGTTATGCCCATCATTTTTTCGGAGGTTCGACCAAGACCTCGATATCTATGCCCTCTCTGACCGCGGCGCTGACGGTGCAGAAGTCCTGGAAGAGAGGAAGGCAACGCTCCAGCTTCGCCTGGTCATCCACTTCCGGGAATATCCTCACCTGCATCCCCTGCACCCTAAGACGGCCCTTCTCGTTCCGGCCCAGTGTCGTCCGGACCACGGCCTTGATGGATATCGGTTCTGTCCTGGTCTTACGCAGGCAGAAGGCCAAGGAGGCACAGAGGCAGTTACCCACCGCCGCGGCCAGGAAACGGGTGGCGTTGGGATGCTCGCCCTTCCCCAACGGTAAAGGCTCGTCGGTCATGATGTCCGCCAGACCCTTGTCGTCGAAACTAATTCGAAATTGATAGTCCTGGACCATCTCCAGTTCCGTCAGCCACTCCTCTTGCATCCCATCACCTCACAGCAAAGCGATCTCCAATTGGCGCAGCACCCTGTTCCGTATGGTCTCGGCGGGCTCCTCGGGAACCAGGCGTCGACCGTTCTCCAACAGCTTCACCTCGGCCCAGACCATCTCCTTGCCGCAGGAGCAGACCGGAGGGCGTTCCTTTTCCAAGGACACTTCGAACTCCAGGCAGTCCGGGCAGCGGAAGACGAACTTGCGCCCACCGAACTTACCCCTCTTGGATATCGGCCTTCCATCCTTCTCCACAATGTCCAAGGCGAAGTCCACCGTGGGCGCGTTGCTTATGGCCGTACCGACGCCGAAGCCGTTGACACCAGCGGTGACCAGCTCCCTTATCTTTCCCTCGTCCAGACCGCCGGACACGAACACGCCGACGTCAGGATATCCGTGGAGGTCCAGTTCCCAGCGCACCTCGCGCACGATATCGACCATGGAACCACGACGCGATCCCGGCGTGTCCAGGCGGACCGCCTGCAATCCGGGCATCTCCTCCGCGGCCATGATGGCCTCGGTCTTCTCGTCCCAGAAGGTATCGGTCAACGCCACCCTTGGAACGGTGGGATCGATTATCTCCCCATAGGCTTTGAAGGCCGCCCTCTGATCGCCCATCATGATGACCAGTGCATGGGGCATGGTGCCGCTTGCCGGGCGACCGACCAGCTCCGCCCCTTTCAGGGAGGACACGCCGTCGCATCCCCCGATGAAGGAAGAACGGTCGATGACCGGGGCCATGGCCGGATGCATGCGGCGCACGCCGAACGAAAGTACCGATCTACCGGCCGCGGCCAGCTTGCAGCGGGCGGACATGGTGGCCACACCCGAAGCGTAGCAGATGAACCCCAATGAAGGCGTCTCCAGAGAGCAGTATTGGCCATAGGGGCCTTCGATGCGCGCCACCGGCAGCTTGATGCCTTTCTTGGAACGGGGAGTGAACAGCGTCCCCTCGGGGAGCGCGTACAGGTCGACGTTCCGCCCTTCGAAGATGCGGACCATCTCCTCGTTGCCGCACAGCACCGCCCAGGGCCATCCCTCAGGAAGGGAAGAGACGGTGAACTCCGCACGGGTATGCGTGTCCAGCAGACCCTTGCTGCGCAGTATTTCCTCCGTACGCTGGAAGTAAACGTCCGTCGTCAACCCTTTGCGGATGTCCTCGTCATCGGCCGAGAAGAATTTGCTCATGTCATCACTCGATCGGCTGGCAATGTCCCTGCGCTCTATTCAATATTATTCAGAAGAAGGCGTCCCGACCCATGAACTTGGCCTTGGGTCCCAGCTCCTCCTCGATACGCAGAAGGCGGTTGTACTTGGCGGTCCGTTCCGTTCTTGCCGGCGCTCCGCTCTTGATCTGTCCGCATTCCAAGGCCACGGCGATATCGGCCATGGTGGTGTCCTCGGATTCTCCGGAACGGTGGCTGACCATGACGTTGTAACCATGGTCGAAGGAGATCTTGGCCGCCTGCATGGCCTCGGTGATCGTGCCTATCTGATTGACCTTTAACAGCAAGGCGTTCCCCGCGCCCATCTCGATGCCCTTTCGCAGACGCACCGGATTGGTCACGAACAGGTCGTCCCCCAACAGCTGCAACTTGCTGCCGATCTTCTTAGTAAGTTCGGCCATGAGCTCGAAGGAGTTCTCTTCCACCGGGTCCTCCAGGCTTATGAGCGGGTATTCTTGACTTAGAGCAACATAGAAGTCCACCATCTCCCCGGGGGACATCTTCTTTCCGTCCAGCTCGTAAACGCCGTTGGAATAGAACTCGCTGGCCGCGGCGTCCATGGCCAGGTATACGTCCTTCCCCGGAACGTAGCCGGCGTTCTCGATGGCCTTCAGCAGCGTGTCCATGGCCTGGCGGCTGGTGTCGAACGGGGGAGCGAAACCGCCCTCATCCCCCACATTGATGGCCAGGGGACCCCACTCCTTCTTCAGGACCTGCTTCAAGGAATGATAGACCTCGGTGCCGACCCTCAGCGCTTCGGAGTAGGTGCTCGGACCGCAGGGGGCGATCATGAACTCTTGGATCTTCAGATTGCTGCCGGCGTGCTTTCCGCCGTTGATGACGTTCATCGTCGGTACCGGCAGCACCCTGCTCCCGGGACCCAGGTGCTCGTACGGTTCTACGTTCTTCGCCAGCGCCCCGGCCTTGGCCACGGCGTAGGACACCGCGGTGGTGGCGTTCCCGCCCAGGAGGCCCATGTTGCTGGTGCCGTCCAGCTCCTTCATAGCCAGATCTATGGCCTTCAGGTCGGTGACGTCCATGCCCTTGAGCCGGGGGGAGATGAGGTCCCTGATGTTCCTCACCGCCTTGGTGACCCCCTTTCCCGCGTACCGGGTGCCGCCGTCCCTCAGCTCCAGCGCCTCGAACGTTCCGGTGGACGCCCCCGAGGGCGCTATGGCCGTAACCTTCAGGACAGAGGTCTCGACCTGCGCCTCCACAGTAGGGTTCCCCCTCGAGTCCAATACCTCTCTGCTCCAAACCCTGGTGATATTATGATCCGACATGATGTTCGCCTCTGAACGAAACTATCGCTGCTTGGTCTCTACCGGTTCCACCTCGATGATCTCCATGTTGCGCTCCAGAAGCGCCAGCTCCCTGATCTCCAGAGTGCGGGGGTCCACCGAGACTATCAGTCGCGAACGGTTCTCCATGACCGCCTCGGTGATATGGTGTATCATTCTCAGCACCTTCTCGAAGTCGTTGTTCACGATGAGGAACTCCACGCCATCGATGATCACCACACTGTCCCCGCTCTTCTCCACGAAGCGTATGATGGTATCGCTGAGGATGCCGATGTTAGATGGATTGACATAGACCTTGCCCAGCTGGTTGCTGAGCCATATGATGGGCGTCTTCTCCAGCCCCCATTCCTTGCGCATGATGTTGGGGTGCTGCCTGGTGACGCACAGACCTTGAATGTTGTGAGTGACCTGGTCCACGAATATCTCGAAGGACTTGTGAGGCTTGCTCTCCTTGACCAGGTAGGTGAAGCCTTGGCGCAGGTCGTATTCCTTGGCGCTGATCCGAGCTTCTTCCATTCCGACGGGGTCCTCTTTCTTCCGGCCCTTGAAGCCGAACAGGCCCTTGCGCTCCTTCTCGACCTTGACCCCCTCCTTCAATGAAGGCTGGTCCCCCAGCACCTCTCTGAGCCGGACACCGAGCTCGTCATTGTTGAACGGCTTCCGGATGTAACCTGACACCACGTCCTGCAGTCCGAAGATGTCGGTGCCGATATCGGTGGTGGCCGTGAGCATCATGATCTTGAGGCCTTCGGTGAGACCTCTCTCTTTGAGGGTGCGCAGGACAAGCCAACCGTCCATGTCCGGCATGTTGATGTCCAGGAGAACAAGGTCTGGCTTATCCTTAGATATCTTTTCCAGGCAGTCCTTTCCGCCGGAAGCGGTCATTGGTTGATATCCAGCTGCGGATATTAGCTCAGAAACAATCTCTAAGATGGCTGAGTTATCATCCACGACCATTATTTTCTTTATTGATATTCCCCCAAAGCTTAGAGACGATGGGTCATATACGAACTAAATTAAAAATCCTATCCCATGAATTATGGGATGGATAATTTTTATAAGAAGGGGTTTCGGTGGTTTGTTTAAGCCTTACGGCTCTCTTTAGCCTTCAAGCGCAGCTGGGTGTACCCGCACTTGCGGCACCTGGTGGCCTTGATGGCATTACGTGCATAGCAGCTCAGGCAGATCTTCTTGTTTAACAGCCTGTCATCAGCTTCTTTGAAACGCGCCATTTACATTCTCCGGCCTTGAAATAAGAAGCCGGTATAAATATGTTGGCTATCTTTAATCCTTACCTACCAGGGCCAGGTAGGCGAGGAGCGCCTCCAGCTGAATGCGCTCGTTGCTCCCCTCCACGATACGGAACTCGATCTCGCCTGTGCGGTCGATCAACTTGATCTTGTCCCGGTCGGGTATGCTCAGGTCGTAGAAGGAGCGGTGGATCTGCTTGATGATGTCCTGTCCGCTCAGCCCGTAGGTGATCATCATCTCGTCCAGCTTCGCGCGGGAACCGATGAAGTCACCCGACAATGCGGTCTCCACCATGTCCACTACCTCCTCCGGACGGGCATTGCCTGTGGCCTGGTAGACCACATCGATGGTGATATCCTTGCCGATGGTGGCCGCGACCTGCAATGAATTGATCGATTTGCGCATGTCCCCTTGGCCCACGTGGACTATGGCGTCCAAAGCGATATCGTCTATGTTCACTTCCTCGCGTTCGGCGATGGTCTGAAGGCAGAGCCTGATATCCTCGCTCCTCAGGGGCCGGAATCGGAAGATGGCGCAGCGGGATTGAATGGGCTCGATGATCTTGGACGAGTAGTTGCACGACAGCACGAAACGGCAGTTGCGGCTATACCTCTCCATGGTCCGCCTCAAGGCGGCCTGGGCGTCCGAGGTCAGCGCATCCGCCTCGTCCAGGAAGATTATTTTGAAGTCGGCACCGCCCAGGGGTGCCGTACGGGCGAACTCCTTGATCTTGCCCCGTACCACGTCTATCCCCCTCTCGTCGGAGGCGTTGAGCTCGATGAAGTTGTCCCGCCACGATTCACCGTACATCTCCTTGGCCATAGCCAGGGCCGATGTGGTCTTGCCAGTTCCGGCAGGACCGGCGAACATTAGATGCGGGAGGTTGCCAGAGCGTACATAGGAGGCTAACCTCTCAATGATGTCCTTCTGACCCACGATGTCCGAAAGCTTTCGCGGGCGGTACTTCTCGGTCCAAATCTCCTGCATGGTCTCCGGCCACATCAAGGCCGTACCGTAGTTAAAAGGTTTCCTGGGGAACGGTAAAAATGACGGCAAACCTTTTTTATCCCGGCGGGCGTGAACGGAGCGATGCGCTGCTCCAAGTGCTCTGCTCCGGCCGTAACCTTCATCAGGTACAATGGCTCCCATCTCTGCCAAGGCCACTTCCTGGAATACGTGGAGAAGAGGGTGAAGCGCGAGGTCCGATCGCAGTTGCAGATAAACGGAGAGGTTCACATCGGGGTCGGGGCCTCCGGGGGCAAGGACAGTCAAGCGGCCCTGTACCTGCTCCATCGCATCCTGGGCTGTCGCCAAGGGGTTCGCATCACCGCCATCACCGTGGACGAGGGCATCGAGGGATATCGCCAAGAGACCATACCGAAGGTCCGCGAGCTCTGCTCCTCGCTGGGGCTGGATCACGTGGTCACCTCCTTTGAAGATGTAACCAAGATGTCATTGGACAGCATGGTGGGAAGGACCGGCGAGAAAGAGGCCTGCACCTACTGCGGGGTCTTCCGCCGGCGCTGCCTGAACCTCGCCGCCAAGGAGCTGGGAGTGAACGTGCTGGCATTGGGGCACAACCTGGACGACATGGCCCAGTCCATCCTGATGAACTTCACGCGGGGCGACGTGGAGAGACTTGCCCGATTGGGACCGCATGAACGGGTCCAACCGGGTCTGGTGCCGCGCATGCAGCCGGTACGTTCGATACCGGAGAAGGAAACCTACCTTTACGCCCTGCTGACCGGACTGCCTTTCTCCGACGCCGAATGCCCATACGCCGTCCACGCCTTGAGGAACGAGTACCGGGACATCGTCGACAGCATGGAGCACCGGCACCCTGGCACCCGCCATTCCATTCTCGGAAGCTTCGACCGGCTGAGACCGCTGATGAGGGAGGGCTTTCCTCAGGCCTCCCTGTCCACCTGTGGCTGCGGGGAACCGACCCTCAACGAACGGTGCATGGCCTGCGAGATGCTCTTAAAATTGGGAAAATGAGCTCCATTAAGAGGTTTTAGGGAAAGGGGTTTCAGACCAGCTTGTGGTAGGCGTAGGCTTCCTCGCCCTCGTTCAGGCAGTAGCGCACCTTGGTGAAGTTGCGCTTCAGGGCCATGACGTCCTTCTTGACGGCCTCTGGCGATTCCTTCTTGACCACCACACGATGGATGAGGACGGCGACCTCCTTCATCTCGCTCTCCTTCATCCCCACCCGGGTGAGCTCCTGGGACCCGAGCCTGATGCCCGATGGATTCATGGCGCTCTTGTCTCCAGGGATCATGTTCTTGTTGGCGATGATGTTGGCCCGTTCCATTAGATTGGCCGCCTCCGCTCCGCCGCCGTGCGCCGCCACGTTCACGGCGATGGTGTGGCTCTCGGTGAACCCTTTGTGCGAGCAGAGGACCTCTATCCCCAGTTCGTGCAACGCCTGCCCGAGCGCCTTGGCGTTCTTGCATACCTGGGCGGCGTATTTCTCACCGTATATCTCCCACTCGGCCATGGTGATCGCCAGGGCGGCCATGGCATGCAGGTGGTGGCTGGAGGTGACGCCGGGGAACACCGCGGAGTTGAGCTTCTTGCCCAGTTCCTCGTTCAGATTGTGTCCCAGCACGATCCCGTGATTGGGACCGGGGAAGGTCTTGTGAGTGGATGCCGTCAGCACGTGGGCGCCCTCGTGCAGGGGGTCCTGGAATCTGCCGCCGGCTATGAGCCCGAGGACATGCGCCCCGTCGTACCAGACGGTGCAGCCGACCTCGTTGAAAACGTCTTTCAGCTCCTTCAGGGGAGCGGGGAACAGGAAAACGGAAAGACCGAACTGCGCCACCTTCGGCTTTACCTCGCGTATCAGCTTGGCCGCGCCGTCCACGTCGATCACCATGTCATGGGTGTCGAACGGATAGGTGACGGTGTTCACCCCGCGGAACCCTACCGCCCCGAACTTGGCGGTGGAGATGTGCGCCCCGTGGTCCAGCGAGGTGCAGGTGATGGTCTCGCCCGGTTTCGTCAGGGCCATCAGCGCGGCCATGTTGGCCACGGTGCCGGATATCGGCCGTACGTCGGCGAACTGACATTTGAATATGCGTTGGGCCAGCTCGATGCACTTCAGCTCGACCTTGTCCACGTAGATGTTACCGTTGTAGTAACGCTTGCCGGGAAGTCCCTCGGCGTAGCGGTCGTGAAAGTCAGAGATCATCATCTCTTTGGCCAATGGGCTCATCAGGTTCTCGGAGGCTATCATAGGCAACGACTCTTCGAACCACTTGTTGTGCTTCTGCACCTGGTCCCGGATCCAGTACGCGTCCTCTTTCATAAGGTCACCTGGACCCTCATTAAGAGGAGGGGTTAAAAATGTTGGCGTCCCCCCATATTTCGCCTGTTGATCATGCTGTCCAATCATTTATTAGACCACAGACCTTGCGGAAGGCGGAGAGAGATGACAGAGGCTGAGCGACTGGTGGCCAAGAAGGTCGAGCAATGGAAGAACAAACTGCTGGACGTTTCCAATCGGAACCCTCTCATCAGGTTCCACAAGCGCAAGGCATCTACCCTGACCATAGCGATGCCCGATCCCGCCGTTCTTTATCGGGAGCTCGATCAGGGAAAGCAGTTCACCGTGATCACCGACCCTGACGCCCGATCGGAGATCACCGGCGCCAGCATACTGGTTACGACCCACGCACCGGAGCAGCCCATCGAAAAGGTGCTGTACAACCTGAGGACCAGGTCCCGGACGTACCGCTCCGATCACGGGGTGAACATCCTGTTCGTCTCCATCGGCTCCCTCCTGTGGAAGGAGGACGCGAGCAGTGAGGAGTTCAACGAATCGCCGCTGTTCCTTTTGCCGGTCAGCCTGGAAAGGCCGAACTCCTTCTCCCCTTACCGCCTGGTACCCATTGACGAGGACGCGGTGTTCAATCCCAGCCTGCGCAAGAGGCTGGAGATGGACTTTCACCTGAGATTGCCCGACTTCGATATGGACAACGGCTTCGACCTGCGCTCCGTTCTGGAGCAATTGCGGTCCTCATTACCGGCCAACGCTGGCTGGCAGGTCACCACCACCTCGTATCTGGCACTTTTCCATTTCTCCAAGCTGCTCATGTACGCCGACCTGGAGACCGGAGGAGTCGCTCTGACGGCCTCCCCGGTCATCAGGGCGTTGTCCGGAGATCCTTCAGCGTTGCCGCCTGAGCCTCAGGGGGCGCTCTCCCCCGGCGACTACGATTCCCGTTTACACCCGGAGGACTCCTTTCAGGTGCTGGACGCCGATTCCAGCCAGCAGGAGGCCATCCAGGCAGCGTTGGCCGGGGTCAGCTTCGTGCTGCAGGGCCCCCCGGGAACGGGCAAGAGCCAGACCATCACGAACATGATGGCCGAGCTGATGGTCCAGGGCAAGACGATACTTTTCGTCTCCCAGAAGATGGCCGCATTGGACGTGGTGCGCGGAAATATGGAGAAGTGTGGATTGGGCGACCGTTGCCTGGAACTGCACGATCCTAAGCGCAACCGGATGGACATCGTGAAGGATATCGCCACCAGTCTGGATGTCGTTGAAAGCATCGGGCGTACGGTGCCGGAGGTCCGGGAGCTCGTGACCGTGCGAAAGGAACTGGCCGACTACGTGAGAGCGCTGCACGCCCCCCGGGGGCGGTTGCAGGGGATTAGCGCCTTCAGCATGATCGGCCTGTATTCCGCGCTGCCCGACGCGCCGGACCTCCAGTTCAAGCTCTCTGGCCTTCTGAATGTGGACGATGAACGGCTGGGCAATTTGGAAGCGGCGGTGAACCGCCTCTCGCAGATGGCCCCGGCGTTCTACGATGGGTCGCATCCCTGGTCGGGGGCTACCGGGACGGAGTGGAGCGATGGGCTTCAGGCCATGGTGCAGGAGGAGCTGCTGTCGGTCATCGAGGCGCGCGATAAGCTCTTCGACGGACTGTCATCGGCCGCCCGGATGCTCGGCCTGACATACCCGGAATCATTGCCCGAGGTACGACGATGGCGCCAGTTGTTCAAGGACCTGGCCGGGCGACCGTCCATCCGCAAGGAATGGCTGGAGGGCGATCTGGAACTGCTGCTCGGAATGGCCGAGGAAGGCCTGGCCTTGTATCGGGAGATGGTGGGTCTGGAGAAGTCCCTTCTGGACACGGGTTCCCCGGACATACTGCATCTGGACGGGAAGACCTTCAAGCACCGTTTCGAGGTGGATTACTCGGGCGGGATGCGCGTTCTGAAAGGCGGCTTTCGCCTGGACATGAAGATCCTGAAGGCCATCTCCGGCCATGAGATGACCTATCTTCAGGCCCTGACCATGGTGGGCAACGTGGAGCGCTACCAGCGGTCTCTGGAGGAATGGAAGGTCAAGCGTGATGAGCTGATGACCTCGCTACGAGGTTCGTTCTCCGGAGAGGGGAACGAGCTTCAGGGATTGGTCGACCGTCTCGATTGGACCAGGCACTTCCGCATCACCCACGCCGTCCTGATGAACGACGCGGTGCTGAACGCCCTGACCTCGGAGAACGTGCCGCTGGAGATCAAGGACACGGCGGTGGACCTGGAACGATACCTGGAACGCTTCGATCCCGCGTTGAACATTCTGGCAGGGCGGTTCATTTCCGAACATAGGCTGAACGGGCGGCCTCTGCGCGACGCTCACCTGGAGGACCTGAGGTCCTGGACCGACAGGGCCTGGGAGGAAAGGTTCCGTTACCAGGAATGGCTGGACCTGAGGTCCCTGGTCCAGAGGATGGAGTCGTTGGGTCTCTCTGATATGATGAGGGAGGTTCGGGAAGGCCGCATCCCGGCCCAGAACATTCTGCCCGCTTTCCAGAAGAGGTTCCGCCGATCGTGGACCGAGGAGGCGTTGGCCTCTGACCCTTTGCTGCATGGCTTCCGAAGGGAACGTCAGATGGGCCTCATCTGGCAGTTCAACGATCTGGACAGGCAGTACATCGAAAGCAGCAGGCGCCGGGTCCGGATCAGGATAGAGGAGAACCTGAACAAGCGGAAGGAGGGGGCGGACCAGGTCTCGCTGCAGAAGCAGAGGATGGAGATCGCCCGCCTGGCCAAACTGAAGCGGCAGAGGAAGGCGGTGCGGACCATGATGAGCGAGTGCTGGGACCTCATCGGGCTGGTTAAACCATGCATGCTCATGAGCCCCCTCTCCGTCAGCCAGTTCCTGGACCGGGAACGGACCATGTTCGACGTGGTGATCTTCGACGAGGCCTCGCAGATATGCCCGGAGGACGCCATCGGGTCCATCGCCAGAGGGAAACAGGTGATCGTGGTGGGCGACAGCAAACAGATGCCCCCCACCTCCTTCTTCACCATCTCCGAGGACGAGGAGGTCGAGGAGCCGGACCTGGAAAGCATACTCGACGAATGCGAGACCTGCGGCATGTCCCGCCGCATGCTCATGTGGCATTACCGGTCCCGGGACGAATCGCTGATCGCCTTCTCCAATCTCCAGTTCTACGGCGGAAGGTTGAACACCTTCCCCAGCCCCCTGTTCGGCAGGGAGGGGTTCGGGGTGCATCACGTGCTCGTTCCCCAAGGTGTCTTCGACCGCGGAAGGAGCAGGACGAACCGGGAGGAGGCCAAGGTCGTGGCCAGGATGATCAAGGAGCATTACGCCCTTCAGGACGGCAGGTCCCTGGGGGTCATCGCCTTCTCCGAAGCTCAGATGGAAGCGATCGACCAGTCGCTCATGGAACTGCGCCAGGGCGACAAGGGATTGGACGAGAGACTTAGCTCGGAGGAAGGAGAGCCCTTCCTGCTCTATAATCTGGAGAACGTACAGGGTCACGAACGTGACCGTGTCATCCTCAGCGTCGGATACGGGAAGGACGAGAACGGCAAGTTCCTTCTGAACCTGGGACCGCTGAACAAGGACGGCGGTGAACGGAGGTTGAACGTAGCTATCACCAGGGCGAGGCAGTGTTTGGACATCGTTTCCTCCATAGGTTCCGACGACATCGACCTGGGAGGGTCCAAGAGCGCGGGGACGCGCCTTCTGAAACAGTATCTGGCCTTCGCCGAGGCCGCGGGGGACCGCCGGGCGCTGCCATTGCCCGCCGGGCGCTCCTGGGAGGAGGGTTCGCCCTTCGAAGAGCAATTGGGAAAAGCGCTGGAGGCTCGCGGTCATCGCATCAAGAAGGACGTGGGCACCTCGGACTACCGGATAGATCTGGCCGTCGAGGACCCGGAGGAACCCGGCCGGTTCCTATTAGGGATCGAGTGCGACGGGGCGCATTACCTTTCCGGAAGGACGGTCAGGGACAGGGACCGCATACGCCAGACGCAGCTGGAGAGATTGGGATGGAAACTGCACCGGACCTGGAGCACGGATTGGTTCCGCAATCCCCAGGGTGAGCTGGACAGGATAGAGGAAGCATTGCGCAAGGAAAAGAACGGAAAGGCCTAGTGGCAGATGCGTTCCTTGAACTCCTTGATGGCCGCCACCGGCGCCGGGTCCACGCCCTTCAGGACCGCCATATAGTAGCTGACCATGTCCCCCAGGACGATCCCCTGTAGGACGTTGTCGATCAGGCCGTTGCCGGGCAGGGTGGCCATCACCGGGTCCAGACCCCGTTCGTTGAACATCTGCAGAGTGACCTCGGTCATCTTCTGCACCGTGGGGTGAGAATCAGTGGGCAATAGGAAGACCGGGCGGCAGGAGCAGCCCTTTCCACCCTCCAGCCAACCGACCAGTTGATTATGGTTCATCTCCGGTATCTCCCCGGAGAAGGCCACCGCCTTGGCGTTCTCATTGATCTGGTTCTGCCAGCGAAGGGCCACCGACCGGATGTTCCTGGGCGAGTAGATGACCGCCACGCCGTCCCGTAGGGCGAAGGCGATCTTCTTGGCCTGATTGCTTTTGGCCGGTATCTCGGCCAATATGCTTTGAACGTAAGAACGGAGGCGAGGAACGGCCTCGATCATGTCGCGATGCGGCTGGCATAATCCGGATCTCTGCAGAGCTAGGGCCGCCGCGCCCAGCAAATAACCGAGCGAGGCCCGGGGCTGATTTCCCGCCGGCACCTTCAGCAAAGGCTGCGAGTTCTTCAGCGCCAGTTTCTCCAGCTCCCCGCCGGAGGTTATGACCACGATCTGGCACCCTCGGCGCATGGCATCGTGGTAGAGGTTCAGGCTCTCCGCGGTGTTCCCGGAATAACTGATGATCAGCGCCAATGTGTCCGTGGAAGCGAAACCGGGCATGATGACGTTGCGGGAGGTGATTATGGCGCTTTTACAGGTCGGCGTCAATAGGTCGGTGATCACGTCACCCGCGATGGCCGAACCGCCCACGCCGCATATCACCACATTATTGATGCCCGCGATGTCTGCCAGATGCAGACCCTGGGACCATCCCAGCTGATCAGGGAATGCCGCCATCTGAGATAATATGTTAGAGGGATCGGCGGCCTTCATGCCCGCCACGTCGTCCAGTCTTTTGACCATCGTTACGAGTAATCGATTCCGAATATAAGTTTTTGACCTCTTGGATATCTGGATATGATCGTTTACCAATGAATTTGTAGTAACGCAATAAATAATATGCTACCCTTTGTTTCAAGAAGCCATCATGAGCGACGATGATATGAAGAGAGCGTTGGACTCCATCAGCCGTGGGAAGATGGTATTGATATTCGATGCTGATGACCGGGAGAAGGAGACGGACATGACCATCGCCTCTCAGTTCGTTACCCCCGCCTCCATCAGAGAGATGCGCAAGAACGCCGGGGGGTTGATCTGCACCACCGCGCACAACGATATCTGCCGTAAGCTGGACATGCCATTTCTGGCCGATGTGCTGGCCGCCAATCACGACAAGCACCCTGTCCTGCAGAACCTTACACCGAACGACATTCCCTACGATACCAAGTCGGCCTTCTCCATCACCATCAATCATCGCCGGACCTTCACCGGCATCACCGATAATGATCGGGCGCTCACCGTTTCCGAGTTCGCCAAATTGGCGAAGGGATCCTATTCCATGAACGAGGAGGAGGCCCAGGTGGAGTTCGGGAAGCAATTCCGCTCCCCGGGGCACATCCACCTTCTGAACTCCACTCCCCAGCTGCTGAGCAAGCGCAAGGGGCACACCGAACTGGCCACGGCCATGATGGTGATGGCGGGGGTCACACCAAGCGCCACCATCTGCGAGATGATGGGGGACGATGGCAACGCCCTCAGCAAAGAAAAGGCTAAAAGGTATGCGGATCGATTTGACCTTTGCTTCCTGGAGGGAAAGGATATAATCGACTTCTGGAAGAGAGGCGGTAATAAGAAATGACCAGGGTCATGGCCAGTGGTGTTTTCGACATTCTGCATCCGGGACACCTGCGCTATCTGCAGGAGGCCAAGGACCTGGGGGACGAGCTCGTGGTCGTTGTGGCCACTGACGCTACGGTCCGCCGGAGGAAGCATGAGCCGATAACGCCGGAGAACATGCGTTTGGAGCTCATATCAGCCCTGCGGATGGTCGACAAGGCCTACCTGGGCAATGACGGGGACATGTTCGGCGTCGTGGAAAGCATACGTCCTGACATCATCGCCCTGGGCTACGATCAGAACTTCGAGGAAGGCATGATAGAGAAGGCCATGGCCGAAAGGGGTCTGTCCGTCAAGGTCGTGCGCCTGTCGCAACACGGCGAGGACCTGAACGGCACCAGGAAGATCATCGGCAAGATCATCGACTGGTACTCACAGAACAAGTCGATCGTCAAGGAGGACTGATGAAGACCATCGGGATCGTGGACACCACCTTCGCACGCGCCGACATGGGGGCGGCGGCCATCGACGAACTGAAGAACTACGGCACCGGGTACAAGGTCGTACGCCGCACCGTTCCGGGCATCAAGGACCTGCCGGTGGCGGCCAAGATACTTTTGGACGAGGGGTGCGATATCGTCATGGCCCTGGGCATGCCGGGCAGCAAGCCGACGGACAAGATGTGCGCTCATGAGGCGTCGACGGGCATCATCGCCGCCCAGCTGATGACCGGCAAGCACATCATCGAGGTCTTCGTCCATGAGGACGAGGCGGACGAGAAGAAGCTCGCCTGGCTCATGGAACAACGTTCCAGGGAACACGCCAGGAACGCTTTTGATATGATATTCAAGCCCGAACGGTTGGTCAAGAACGCCGGACGGGGATTGAGGCAGGGCTACGAGGACGTAGGCCCGGCAAGGGAGAGATGAAAATGACGAGGTACAACATCGGAATAGTGGTCTCGGAGTTCAACTACGACATAACCAGCATGATGCTGGAGCGGGCGAAGTCGCACGCTGAGTTCCTAGAGGCGAAGGTGACCAAGATCGTGCACGTGCCGGGCGTTTACGACATTCCCCTGGCCGTGAAGACCATGCTCAAGGACGGCAGCATCGACGGTGTGGTCACCATCGGCTGTGTCATCGAGGGGGAGACGGGACACGACGAGATCATCATACAGAACGCCGCCAGGAAGATCACCGACCTGTCCCTGGAGTTCATGAAGCCGGTCTCCTTGGGCATCACCGGGCCGGGAATGACCCGCCTGCAGGCCGAGGACCGCATCGACAACGCCAAGAACGCCGTGGAATCCGTCGTCAAGATGCTGAAACGCCTTTACTGAAACCTTTTTCCTTTTTTTCATTTACAGATCCAACCATAGGGAAGAGTTGGAACGCACACTGTTGGTCGCCTAAGTGATCTCATTGGCAATACTTTGCCTAGGCATGCCCATACAAGTGGATAAAAAATGGAAATGAGGAGGCATACCCTCCTTGAAAGTTCTTTTTTCAGGCGTTCTTCCTCATGAACGATTCGATGGAGTCGAAGGCCTTTCCCAAGATATCGATGTTCGGCAGGAACACCATGCGGAAGTGGTCCTTGCCGTACTCGGGGCAGAACCCGGACCCGGGAACGACCAGGACGTGGCAGTTGTGCAGAACGTCCAGCACGAACTCCTTGTCGGTCTTCCAGTGGTCGGACTCGATCTTAGGGAACATGTAGAAGGCCGCCTGAGGCATGGTGCAGCTCAGCCCGGGGATCTCGTTGATCCTCTTGTAAGCGAACTCGCCGCGTTCCTTGAGCTTCTGGCGCATCCCCTCCAGGTGGTCCTTGGGGTGGTTCAGCGCCTCGATGACCGCCATCTGGCAGGGGGCGTTGGCGCTCAATCGGAGGCGCAACTGCTTCTGCACCGCCTCCTTGATCTCGTTCAATCGTCCGTTCTGATCGTGGAAGACCGAATATCCCAGACGCCATCCCGGAAGCAGGTCCACCTTGGAGAAACCGTTCACCAGGATGACCGGCACGTCCTTGGCCAATGTAGCGGGGGAATGGTGCTCCCCCTCGAAGGTCATCAGATCGTATATCTCGTCGGAGATGAGGAACAGATCGTATTCACCGGCGAGATCGGCTATCTGCTTCAGCATCTTCGGGGAGTACACCGCCCCGGTGGGATTGTTGGGATTGATCACCGCGATGAACTTGGTGCGGGGGGTGATCTTCCTCCTGAGATCGTCGATGTCCGGCTGCCAACCCTCCTCTTCGATGGTACGGTATGTGACCGCTTTACCGCCGAAGAACTTGGGGAACTCCAAATAGGATGAGTAGCTGGGACCGGGGACCAGGGCCTCGTCGCCAGCATCAATGGTGGCGGCGCATATCATCTGAATGCTCTCAGTGACGCCGTTGGTGATTATCACGTCGTCCAGACCAACGTGCAGATCGTTCTGGACCCTCTCCTTCTCGATGAGGGCCTTCCTCAGCTCGACGTTGCCCTCGGACTCCTCATACCCGTTGTCGCACTTCTCCACTGCTGCGCAGAGGGCGTCCCTTACATGCTTCGGCGTCTCGAAGTCAAACTTGTTGGGGTCCCCGATATGCAGCTTTATGATCTCGTGGCCTTGCTTCTCCAGCTCCCTGGCCGGCAGCAGCATGTCCCGGATCGCATAGCTGATACCCATCGTGCGCTTGGTGGCTTTCATGGTATCGAGCGGGATGATGAAATTACTGCTATTTGAGGATTCGACGTTCCATCATCGTTTCGGCCGGGACGCTCACCTATGACGTGGTCATCCGAAGGATGCAGGAGAGCTTTAATAGGGAATCCTGCACTTGCCGCAACATGGCCTTGGTCCGTCTCGGTAAGATGCATCTGCGTTGGTGCCAGGAATGCAACGTCCCAGTACTGGAAGAGGAGGTCTGCGGACGATGCGGCGGACGGACCGAAGCGGTCAACATGACCCCGCCCGGGGACGCCAGGCCCGGTTTCGAATATAATCTCGATCTGGTGAGGGGTCTGCTCGACCAGCAGTTCGGACCGGGGTCCGGGGAGGCATTGCTGCCCCACGACCAGGTCTTCGTCATGAGCAAGGTCCCGGGACTGGACCGGTTGGACGAGATCATTTCCAACGGAGCGGTGGTGGCCACCCTCCGTTACGATCTGGGGATCGGCTGGAGGGTCCTTCTCCGCGTCAAGGGAGCGGCCCATATCCTGAAGAAGGCCAGCAAGAACCTGGTGGTGGCCGACATCGGGGCGGTCGAGCCCATACTCGGATCGCAGAATCTGATGGCACCGGGAGTGGGAAAGGTCGTCGGTGATTTTTCCAAGGGCGAGGAGGTCATCGTACTGGAC
This sequence comes from Methanomassiliicoccales archaeon, assembly GCA_035527755.1. NCBI lineage: Archaea > Methanobacteriati > Thermoplasmatota > Thermoplasmata > Methanomassiliicoccales > Methanomassiliicoccales archaeon. The sequence goes on from DATKZX010000015.1 coordinate 31,316, forward strand.
CCGGAGCAACGGGCCCTGGCCACCGGCGTGGCCCGCATGAGCTCGGATGAGATGCGCTCGGCGGAAAGGGGCGTGGCGGTCAAGGTGCGATGGTCGGAGAGGCCCGCGGACCCTGAGCCTAGAAATACCGCGGATTGGCCGAAGGCATTGGAGGCCAACGCCAAGGTCATGAGCCGACGGGTCTATGACGGAAGGGACTTCGTCCTTCGACTGGTGGAACAGTACAAGGACATACCGCAGGTGGTATCCTTCTCCGGCGGAAAGGACAGTCTGGCCTGCCTGCTGCTGACCCGCGAGGCGGGCCTGGACCTGCCGATCTTCTTCATAGACACCGGACTGGAGTTCCCGGAGACGGTGGAGTACGTGCACCAGCTGAAGCAGGAGCTGGATCTCAACCTGGTCATCGGAAAGGCGGACGAGGAGGCCTTCTTCGGCAATCTGGAGTTCTTCGGCCCTCCGGGCAAGGACTATCGCTGGTGCTGCAAGACCAATAAGCTCGGTCCTACCGTCAAGGCCATAGTCGAGCATTATCCTGATGGGGTCCTATCGTTCATCGGGCAGCGCCGCTACGAATCGGAACAGCGCGCTAACAAACCAAGGGTATGGCAGAATCCCTGGACACCGGGGCAGATAGGCGCCTCGCCCATACAGGATTGGACCTCGCTGCACGTTTGGCTGTACATATTCCAGAGCGGGGTCAGTTACAATCCCTGGTACGAGCGGGGGCTGGACCGCATAGGCTGCTTCCTATGCCCGGCATCGGACATGGCCGAGCTGAGCCTGGTGCACAGCAGCCCCTCCTTCGAACGGTGGGAAAGCTTCCTGAAAAGCTATGCCGAACGCAAGGGACTGGGACCGGAATGGGTGGAGCATGGACTGTGGCGGTGGAAGAAGGTCCCGCCGTCGGTGATCGAGGAGCTGAAGCGCAACATACCCGGCTTCGAGATCACCAGGAACGAAGGGCCGCGCACCGGTGAGGGCAACCTGCGCCTCAGGATGCAGGAGGGTTTCTCCCCCTGCACCTTGGGGTTCAGCATAGAGGGGGCGTTCTCCCGCGATCTGGACCTGGAACAGGTCTCCAACGTGCTCAACATGGTCGGGGAGGTAGATATCGGGGCGAACGAGGGCTGGTGCGCTGTCGGCAACGTGACCGTTTTCCGTGAGGGAGCGGTCATCGCCAAGGGAGCGGACCAAGAAAAAATAAGAAGGGATTTGGAAAAGGTTCGCCGTGCGGTGGTTAAGGCCGAGGAATGCGTCGGATGCGGAGTTTGTATCGCCAGATGCAAAGAGGGTGCACTTGTGCTGACACAGGGAAGGATACGCGTTGAGGCGAATAGATGCACCCATTGCAGTGGGTGCATGGAACCTTGCCCGGCGATCAGCTTTGGCGACGCCGCCTTTGACTTTTAGAGGCCACCGTCAACATCAAGTGGACGGTGGCCGGTCAGCCGGCTCAACCCTCGTTGACCCCCTCCGCATCAGTTCACGAAGTCGATGTCCTCGTCCCGGCCTCTCGGCCTTTGCTGTTGCTGCTGGTACTGCTGCTGCGGCTGATATTGCTGCTGTTGCTGCTGGTACTGCTGCGGGTAGCCTCCCTGGTTGCTGCGGTTCATCTCCATGGGACCGCCGCGGCTGCCTATGATGTACTTGGACTTCGCACCGGTGACGATCAACAGGACCTTGACCACGCCTTCCAGCTCGGGGTCGATGGAGCATCCCCATATGATGCGTGCCCTCGGGCTCACGCTGTTGGTCACCAGCTCGGCGACCCTCTGAGCCTCGCCCACGGTCATGTCCGGACCGCCTACGACCCGGATCAAGGCGCCCTTGGCCTCCTTCATCTCGATCTCGCCCAGCATGGGGGATGTCAGTGCCTCGTGGACTGCCGACTTCACGCGGTCGTCCTCGTCGCTGTTCCCTTCTCCGATGCCCACGAAGGCCACTCCGCCCTCGTTCATGACGGTCATGATATCGGCGTAGTCCAGATTGACCAGGCCGGGCTTGGTGATGATCTCTGTGAGCCCCTTTATGGTCTGCATGAGCACCTCGTCAGCCACCTTGAAGGCGGCATCGACCGGCAGCTTGGGCACCAGCTCCAGCAGCTTGTCGTTGGGTATGACGATGGTGGTATCGCAGATCATCCTCATCTTGTTCAGACCGTCCAGGGCGTTCTCCATGCGTACAGTGCCTTCAGCCTTGAAGGGCAGGGTGACCACACCGATGGTCAGCGCGCGCACCTGCTCCTTGGCGATGCGGGCTACGTAGTGGGCGGAACCGGTACCGGTGCCGCCTCCCATCCCTGCGGTCACGAATACGATGTTGGAGCCGTTCAGGAACTCCCTGATGTCACTGTCGTTCTCACGGGCGGCAGCCTCTCCCATCTCCGGCTTGGCCCCGGCACCCATACCGCGGGTGGCGGTCCTGCCGATGAGGATCTTGCGCGGAGCCTTGACGGTCAGCAGGTGCTTGGCATCGGTGTTGATGGCGCACAGCTGAGCTCCGTCGATGTTCGCTTCCCAGCAGCGGTTGATGGTGTTGCATCCACCGCCACCGCAGCCGATGATCTTGATGCAGACATCAAGTTGGGCGGCGATCTTCTCCAGCTCCTCATCTATGTTAGACTTGGGGGCTGGCTGGGACGGAGCGGGTTCCGGTTTGACCGGGGCTTCCGACTTGCCGTTGGCGTTCTCATACTTAGTGTTCGCTAAAGCGTTCTTAACCAAAGAACTGGTCATAAGTGCATCCCTCTAACAAAGATAACGAAAAACGCAAATATAAATTTTACGGAATTTGAAAACCCTGGACATGGGATGACGGATGTCAGACGTGATACCCGTGCTCAGGGTCAAATAACGTTCGTTGGCCAGGAGACGGCTTTTATGCTCGGGGACTCTTCCAGGTCCCGGAAGTACGCCAGGTACAGCTCCTCGGCCACCTTGGGCAGAGGTTCCGAGATCAGTTTTAAGCAGGTCAACCCCACGGTGTAGATGGTGAAGAATATCGAGGGGTCCTCTTCCGCCAAACGATCCTGGGCCTGTTCCAACAGGTAGGGGGAGAACTCATCGTTCAGAAAATTACGGATGAGCCCGATGGCCTCGTCCTTGTGCCCGGTGACGCTGAACGACGAACATTCCCTGACCAGTTCCTTGAGGCGGGTGAAGGCCCAGATGTCCACGCCGCTCATGTCCTTCAACGACATGTGCGGAAGCTCCGTGATCTGCTCCTTCACCATCGATCCCAAGGCGCGCAGATGGTCGATCGTTTCGACCTCCCTCAAGCGATCGTCGATCAGGTCGTCGGTGTAATCAAAGCTGCGCTGTTTGTTGGCCCTCATCGCGGTGCGCAGTGATTCCTCGATACGACCGCTCATCATGCCAAGCTTCGATAGTTCGGGGGTGATCCTGAGCATCTCCGCCAGGTAGTTCTTCATCGTTTCGACCGATCGGTAGCGATGCTTCAGCAGACCCACGATGAGCACCGAGTCCTCCACGGCCCGCTCCATGTCCCCTTCCAGGAAGGTGACCTTGGAAAGCTCGACCAGTGTGATTATGTCGTCCACGAAAATATCCCGACTTCTGGCCAGATTGGTGAGGAATATGGTCTGCTCGAAATTGGTCGCGAACACCGCGGCCTTCTCCCCCCATATCTCCACCATCAGCATCCTGACCCCTTTGCGCACGTCCTGGTCCGGGTTCGAAAGCCCTTCCAGCACCGCCACTTGCCCCTCGCGGCCCTTGGTGATCGTCTTGAGCAGGCGATCGATCCCCTTGCGGGCCTTGACGTTCCTGGTGTCATAATTGCGCAGGAGCACTGTGACCATGGCCTCGGTCTCTTCCTTGGCGATCTTTAGAACGCGCGTCTCCATGCGGCTACGTTCGATGGACAAAGGAGATGCCAGCGAATCTATGAGTATCGGTTCCAACCTCTCCGCCTCGGTCCGGACCTTGGTGGATGCTGGTAGGATGTCGCGCAACGAGGTCGGTGGCATATTGGTCTTATAAGATTACGACGATAAATTCTTTTGTTTCCAGATATTTTATTCAGCAAAGGTTTTATTTGCTATAGCCATTTCCATCCCTATAGAGTGGGGTGCGGGAATGGACGAAAAGGATTTTGAACGATTGCTCATTAGTGTTTCCGCTGTCGATGACGTGATATCCGCATATGTCTGCTCCCGGGCCGGAACCTATATTGATGGCGCCACGCCAAAGATGGCCGACAGGAACATGTATTCCGCCATCACCTCCCTGGCGTTCGGCACTGCCGAGCAGGTCGGCCATGAGATGAACGACAATCTGCAGCACGTTTCCCTCAATTTCTCTGAAAAGCGGCTGCTCATCATCTCCTTGGGATCGCGTCATCTCATGGGAATATTGGTCGACCATAAAGCGAACGTGGACGAGCTTCTTTCCAAGGTCCGGGCACTGATCACCGAATGATCACATTCTCTTGAAGCCGCGACCCATCCATTGCCTGATGCATTTTACCCCGTAACCGACGGTTCCGGACCTTTGCCGATTGACCCCGGCGGTGCTGCCTTGACCTGAGAGCATCTCCTGGATGACGTCGTCCACGGTCAGGCAATCTCCCCGGGTCTCGAAGTATGTCGTCCCCACCGTGGCCGGTTCGTGAGAATCGCTGCCGGCGGTGAACGGCCGGCACAGGTCTATCGCCAATCTTTCGGCCATTTCATTGCTGGAAAGGGTGGAGCGGCCGTTATGGATCTCGATGGCGTCGAACTGATTGGAGGCGGTGTTCTCTTCTCCCAGCCCCGACCAGAGGCGGTAGGGATGCGCCGCCACGGCGATCCCTCCCTGCGCGTGTATGAGATCGATGGTCTCCGCCACCGCAAGATCCCTGGGGACCAGCTCCCGGATGTTGTAGGCCAGGATATGCCCTTCGGCAGATGATATCTCCATGCCGGGGATGATGAGCAGGTCCTCCCGACACAGCGAGCGGGCGTAGAGAGATCCTTCCAAGGAGTTGTGGTCCATTATGGCCACCCCGGCCATTCCCTTTTTCACGCAGGCGTCCAGAACATCCTCCACCCTGCTGGTGGAATCGTTGGAATGGCTGGAATGCACGTGAAGGTCGAACCTCATCTCACTTTGGCTCCGTTATCAAGTTCCCCATCGACACCGATGCTGACCTTCTTTTCGGTGAAGAGCGGCAGCGCCGTCTCCGCCCCTTCCTTGGGCAGGAAGAAGGCCGCCTGCGTGCCTTTTGTCAGTGATGAGGTGTCCGCTTTGACCGACCGACCCAGGTCCGCCTCCTGATCGTTGAGCACGGTGCCGACGCGCAGCACGAACGTCTGGAACTCCTGGAAGGTCAGGACCTTGCTTACCGGGCTGAGGCCGCTCGTCACCCTATCACCGGGCTCGGCGGGACCGGAAGGCGTCAGCACTTTGACGAGGTCTCCCGATTCAGCTGCCAGCACCATGCCCTGGGACTCCACGCCCCGCAACTTCGCCGGCTGCAGATTGGTGATGACCACCACCTTCTTCCCGGTCAGCTGTTCCTTGGTGTAGTAGTTCTTCAACCCGGCGACCAGCTGTATCGGCCGGCCGATGTCGACCTTCAGCACCATCAGCTTGTCGGCGTTGGGGTGATCGCTCACCTCCTCCACCAGGCCTACCCTCAGGTCCAAGGCCTCGTAGGCGGCGAAGGGCGATTCCTCGCGGTCGATCTCCACTTTCTTGAAGAGCGGTTTGGGCTCGGGCAGCGGACGTCCGACGTTCAGGTCCTTGGTGACCCAGTCCCACGAGCCATCGCCGATGGTATCATCATTGCCCAGTAGGCCCCAGAGACGCTGGGAGGAGAAGGGCATGAAGGGATGGCCCAGCACCGCCAATGCCTGGACGATCCGCAGGTTGAGGTTCAGAACGCCGCCGCACTTCGCCCGGTCGGTCTTCATCAGGCTCCACGGCTTCACAGCATCGAAGAAGCGGTTTCCGAACTGCGCCAGGTCCATGATGGCCTTGAGTCCCTTCTTGAACTGGCAGGCGGAGATGTAGGTCTCAACCTCCAACAAGGCTTGGGAGATGGCGCCCCGGACCTGAGCTTCCTCGGCCTCAATGCCCTCCGGGAGCGAGGGGACCTCCTGGAAGTTCTTGTGCGTGAAGCTGAGAACCCGATGGAAGTAGTTGCCCAACGTGGCCACCAGCTCGTTGTTGACCTTGGTCTCGAAGTCCTCCCAGGAGAAGTCGGCGTCCTTTCCCTCTGGCATATTGACCGTCAGGTAGTAGCGTACCAGATCGGCGTCGAAGAGCTTCAGTATGCTGGGGATGTCGATGCTGGGCCCCTTGCTCTTGGATAACTTCTCACCCTTGAAGGTCAGGAACTCGTTGGCCGGCACGTCGTAGGGGAGATTGAGTCCTCCATACCCCATGAGAATGGACGGCCAGATGATGGTGTGGAACGGTATGTTGTCCTTGCCCAGGAAGTAATAGCTCTTGACCTCGGGGTCCATCCAGTAGTCCTTCCAGGCATCCGGTCTTCCGATGCTCTGCGCCCACTCCTTGCTTGCCGAGAGATAACCGATGACCGCCTCGAACCAGACGTAGATGACCTTGCCCTCGGTGTTGGGCAGAGGGACCGGTACTCCCCAGGACATGTCCCTGGTGATGGGCCGGTCCTTCAATCCCGATTCCAACCAGTTCTGGGTGAACAGCTGGACGTTGGAGCGCCAGTGCTCGCTTCCTTGGACGTAGGAGAGCAACGGCTCATCGAAGTCGGTGAGCTTGAAGAAGTAATGCTCGGTCTCCTTCATCTCCGGGCGGGAATGGCAGGTGATGCAGACCGGGTCGGATATCTCCCCCACCTCGAAGGTAGTGCCGCACTTGTCGCATTGGTCGCTGCGGCTGGATTCGTTCCCGCACTTGGAGCATTTTCCCTCCACATAACGATCGGGAAGGAACTTTACGCACTTGGGGCAGTAATACTGCAGGGTCTGGCGCTGTTCCAGATGCCCTTTCTCCATCAATCTCAGGAAGACGTCATGCACCACGCTCACGTGGTTGGGCGTATGGGTCTTGGTGAACAATGAGAACTCGATGCCCAGGTCCTCGATGGCCTTCTTGTTGATGAGGTGGTAGCGTTCCGCCACCTGCTCCGGGGTCTGGTTCTCCTTTTCGGCGCGTACCGTCACCGGGGTGCCGTGCTGGTCGGAGCCGGAGACCATGAGCACCTGGTGTCCGCGCATGCGGTGATAACGGGAGAATATGTCAGGGGGCAGCAGCGATCCGGCCACGTGCCCCAGGTGAATAGCGCTGTTTGCGTAAGGCCAGGCCACGCCTATGAATACCTTGGGTCGCTCCATCGGCGGTGGAATGATTTTTCGACATTTAACTTTGCTTATCAAGGAAAATTAGGCAGGTACTTATACCCTGCAACAAAATAATTTTAGCAATCATTATTGAAAAAGTGAAGGTGGTATCATATGGCGGACGATCAGGAGATCGAGATCACATTAGTGGAGTGCATCAGAACACCTCCGGGGCACGTAACCCCGGAGCAGGTGCCTGAAAAGGTGGAGGCACGGGCCATGGACCCATCGGTCAAGGAGGTCTTGGCCAAGACCATGTTGGAGGGCGTGGAGACCGTTTGGGATAGATTTGAGAAGCAGCAGCCTCCCTGCAAGTTCTGCGACAATGGATTGTCATGTCAGAGATGCGCCATGGGGCCATGCCGCATCATGGGCGATGGCAGGAACCGCGGGGTGTGCGGGGCTACGCCCGACCTCATCGTCTCTCGGAACCTTTTGGACCAGATCGCCACCGGGGCGGCCGCCCACTCCGACCATGGACGGGAAGTGGCCGAAACACTATTGAAGACCGCCAGGGGACAAGCTCCGAACTACAAGATCGAGGACGAGGCCAAACTGATGGTTCTGGCCAAGGAGTACGGGTTGGACACCAGTAAGCCGATGAACAAGGTAGCGGAGGATCTGGCATTGGCCATGCTTGAGGAATTCGGCACTCTGAAAGGGGAGCTGATCATGTATAATCGCATGCCTCCGGGAACCCTTGAACTGCTCAAGAAGGCCGGTCTGACGCCCAGGTCCATCGACCGGGAGATAGTGGAGGCCATGCACCGGGTGCACATGGGAGTGGGTGCGGACTACCGCAACATACTGGCGCAAGGGGTGAGAGCCTCGTTGGGAGACGGTTGGGGCGGTTCCATGATCGGCACCGAGCTCAGCGACGTGATGTTCGGGACGCCTAGCATCCAGAAGGGCAAGGTGAACCTGAGCGTTCTGAAGAAGGACCAGGTGAACATCTCGCTGCACGGACACAACCCGGTGCTATCGGAGATGGTGGTCAAGGCAGCGGCGTTGCCGGAAATGAAGAAGAGAGCGGAAGCCGTAGGTGCCAAGGGCATCAATCTGGTCGGTCTTTGTTGCACCGGCAACGAACTATTGATGCGCAAAGGCATCCCCCAGGCCGGAAATCATCTCAGCCAGGAGCTGGTCATAACCACTGGGGCGTTGGAAGTGATGATCGTCGACTATCAGTGCATCTTCCCCTCCCTGCCCAACACCGCCGCCTGTTATCATACCAAGGTCATCACCACATCGCCCAAGGCCAAGATACCTGGTGGAAAATACATGGAGGTCACACCGGAGAACGCCTTCGAACAGGCCAAGAAGATGGTGGAACTAGCCATAGACAATTTCCAGAACCGGGATGAGATGAGGATGCTCATACCCAGCAAGCCCATGGACGCCGTTGTCGGCTTCTCGGTGGAGGCGCTCCGCGCCGCCTTGGGCGGGACGCTGAAACCTTTGCTGGACATTATCCTAGAGGGAAAGATCAGAGGCTGCGTGGGCATCGTGGGCTGCAATAATCCCAAGATAAAGCACGACTACGGGCACATCACCCTGGCCAAGGAGCTGATCAAGCGGAACATCATCGTTGTAGAGACGGGTTGCGCCGCCATCGCCTGCGCCGAGGCGGGATTGATGAGGCCGGAGGCGGCGGACCTGGCGGGCAAGTCCTTGGGCACAGTGTGCCGTTCGTTGGGAATACCCCCGGTACTGCACATGGGCTCCTGCGTGGACAACACCAGAATACTGAACCTGGCGGCGGAACTGGCCAACTTGGCCGGAGTGCGAATAGACCAGCTGCCGGTTGGTGGAGCTGCTCCGGAATGGTACTCTCCCAAGGCGGTGTCCATCGGCGCCTACTTCGTGGGCTCGGGCATCAGCGTGGTGCTGGGCGTAATGCCCAAGATCGGCGGCAGCCCCAATGTCGTCAAGATGCTGACCGAGGACCTGGACGACGTAGTGAAGGCCAGGTTCTGGGTGGAGTCGGACCCGAAGAGGTCCGCGGCCATACTCTTCGATCACATCGAAATGAAACGGGTAGCACTGGGACTATGAGCCGGAAGGCGGCCGCGGAGCTGGTGAAAGAGCTTCGGCGGAGACCGGGAAACCAGGGCGGACAGAGAATATTGGTCGTCGGCAAGGGGGGAGTGGGAAAGACCACGTTGTCGGCGGCGCTGTGCCTGCTGGGGGCAGCCGAGGGACGCCGAGTCCTGGCAGTTGACCAGGACGCCCAGCAGAACCTGGCCTATTCGCTCGGTTATCCGCCGGACAAGGCCGCCTTCCTCCGCCCCATCACTCAGGAGCTCGATTATATCGAGCAGCGGGTGGGAGCCCGTCCTGGTCAGGGATGGGGCGGGTTAATCAATCTGACACCGGACGTCTCCGATGTCACCGAACGCTTCGGGGTGCGTATAGCACCGAACCTGGACCTACTGGTCATGGGCGGGGTGGTGCAGGCGTCGACCGGCTGTCTGTGCCCGGAGAACTCGTTGTTGGGCGCATTGGTCCGCTTCCTGAATTCCAAGGAAGATGACCTTATCGTCATGGACGCGCAGGCGGGATTGGAGCCGTTCGGCCGGACCGTCGCTGACGGCTTCGGAACCGCCCTGGTCGTTTCCGAGCCGACCTTCAACTCCCTGCAGGTGGCCGCCCGCATCGCCAAACTGTCCCGGGACATCGGAATGCGCCGGGTAGACCTGGTGCTGAACAAGTGCCAGGAGAGCTCGGACGAGGAAAAGGCCAAACGCCTGATCCCTGAGACGGTGTTCGATAACGTTCACCCGCTGCCTTTGGACCGATCGGTGCGCGATAATGAGCCGGACGTATCGCCTTTGATCGGGAAAGGAGGACCGTACATGGAGGCCGTCAGACGATTGGCTGCCTCGCTGGCGCGTTGAAATTATTTAGTAACTGTATAGGCACTTTTCCGTCGATAGGACATATGATCCGGGGTGACATGAACCAGTTGACGAACCTGAACTGCCCAACTGCATTCATAGTGCTTGCATTTGACCCATTCCAGCTCGTTCAAGGACTGTTCGAACTACCGATGATACAGACCAATCTATATTGCGCATATCACTTCTGTTCCGACGGATGTTGCCTATGCGCGAAAAGAGCAAGTTCAAATTAGAGAAGGAAACGAGAGAGGACATGGTCGCAGAGATCAAGACATATTTTTTAAACGAGAGGGGTGAGGAGATAGGAGATCTGGCTTCCGGATTGATCCTGGATTTCATAATTGAAAAAATTGCTTCGGAATTCTATAACCAGGGAGTAATGGACTCGTCCCAATACATGAGCGAGCGGATAGAAGATATGCAATCATTGTTGAAGTGATCTCGTTTCCCGCATGGCGCTTCCGCCCTCCGTTCCTAACCGGCCCAATCTCGATCAAGGCTTCCTTGCCAGAACGCCCATCCAATGATCGTCTGCCTTGACCGGAGTCCCTCTGAGATCGCCCCGGATCTCGAGCGTCTCAAACCCATGCCTTACCATCAGAGATCGAGCACGCCTCTCATCGACGTAATTGAACCAAACGCGATAAACGACCGGATCTCTCCCTCCCTCCAGGACTATGTACTGATTGACAGAGGCAGGATGATCTGGATAATCATATCTCCTCTGGAGGACTATGTGGGGGGAGTCCCTCCAAAATCCCGTCTCCGCCGCTTGCCAAACTTCGTCGCCGAGTTCCTCGATGATATCCTTCTTCATCGTATCGAATACGAAAAGACCTTTCGGGTTGAGCCAGCCGTTCACCTTGTCGAGAAACGCGCTCATATCATCATCGCTCAGGGCGCACAGGTCGCCGTAGATTAGTAGCACAGCATCGAAATGACGATCGAGATCGAGCTCAAGATAGTTCGCGACCGTGTAGTCGAGTCTTTCCATCCCGTCCCGGTTCTCGTTCGCGTAGGCGATGCTGTTGCTTGAGATGTCCACGCCCAACACTTCGTATCCCAATTCAGCCAATCGCTTTGCGTACAATCCAGGACCGCATCCCAGATCGAGAATCGTCCGCGCACCCGACTTCTTCAGATTGCCGTCGATCCATTCGACGGATCTATCAATGTCTTCGAATCGTCTGCTAGCTGCACCGGTGGATTGATCGAGATGTGCCGACAACATCATCTTCGATATGTGAGGATGCTCCCAGAAGATGCTCTCACCCTTCTCGAACAGAGCAGGTCTCTTATCCAACTGTGCGATGGCTTGAATGTCTTCAGATAAGATAGAAGTCCTCATACCGCTTCATTTACACCTTCTTATAAAATCATTTTTAGATATTCATCTCTTAGACGGACAATTCCACCCTCCGTCCCTAACCAGCCCTACCTGCAAGGCCAGATCCTCGTTGTTGCTATCCTTGATCATGATCAGGAACTCGTCGAGGTCCTGAGCGCCAAGCAGGTGTCCTTGAGCTCGTGGTCCATGTTCACCCTCGTGTGACCGTAGAATAGCTCGATAACTTCCCCCAGTCCTCGCGCAGGACAATTACTTTTTTATGCCTCCTCTCAATAGGTGGGAGCATGCGCATAGCGGTGCTCCTGCGGGACCGATGTCAATATAAGAAGTGCAATCGGGAATGCCTGAAGTACTGCCCTATAGTGCGCACGGGAGTGGAAGCGGTGGTCATAGGCGATGACGGCCGTCCGATCGTTTCCGAGGACCTGTGTACAGGATGCGGCATCTGTGTGCATAAGTGTCCATTCGAAGCCCTCAAGATCATCGGCCTGCCCGACGAACTGCGCGAGGACATCGTTCACCAGTATGGAAAGAACGGCTTCCGCCTGTACCGCCTCCCGGTCCCCAAGGACGGCGTCGTGACCGGTATCCTCGGTCCCAACGGAATAGGGAAGAGCACCTCGTTCCGCCTGCTGTCCGGTGAAGAGATACCGAACCTCGGTAACTATGAGAACCCGCCCAGCAAGGATGAGGTGCTGGACCATTTCGCCGGCACCGAACTTCACGATCATTTGAAACGAGTGTTCGAAAAGGAGGTGCGCACCTCCATCAAGCCGCAGTACGTGGACAAACTGCCGACCGTGTTCAAGGGCAGCGTGCGCGAGCTGCTCAAGAAGGTGGAGGGACGGATGACCATCGACGAGGCGGTTCCCTTACTAGAACTGGACGAAGCAATAAACCGCCAGATGACCGAGCTTTCCGGCGGAGAACTGCAGAGGGTCGCCATAGCCGCCACCATCATGAAGGACGCCGAGATCTACTTCTTCGACGAACCTTCCTCCTACCTTGATATCTACCAGAGGATGAGGGTCGCCCGGGTCATCGAAAAATTGGCCCGGGAAAAACAGGTGGTGGTCATCGAGCACGATCTTGCCATCTTGGATTTCCTGGCCGAGAACGTCTACCTGGTGTTCGGTTCCGAGGGAGCCTTCGGAATATTCTCCCTTCCGCGCCAAGTACGCTCGGCCATAAACATATACCTGGACGGATACGCCAAGGAGGAGAACATGCGCTTCCGCGACACGCGGATCGTCTTCGAGTCCCGCCCGCCGCGCGCCAACTGGGAGCAGTTCAACCTGATGGAGTACGACACCATCGAATGCCAGTACCCCTCCTTCCATCTCAAGGTGGAACCGGGCGCCATCAAGATCGGGGAGACCGTCGGTATCGTGGGACCGAACGCCATCGGCAAGACCACCTTCGTGAAGGTCATCGCCGGAGCGCTGAAGCCTACCGTGGGCAAGATCGACAGCCATTTCAAGGTCAGCTACAAGCCGCAGTACATCAGTCCTGATTTCGACGGTACGGTGCGGGAGATGTTCAACGCCACGGTGAAGGACTTCTTCGAGTCCGGCTTCTTCCAAAGCGAGATCGCCCGGCCGCTCACCTTGAAAAATCTGCTGGAAAAGAACGTGATGACCTTATCCGGCGGAGAACTTCAGCGAGTGGCCATCGCCCTCTGCCTGTCCCGCGAGGCGGACATATATCTTCTGGACGAACCGTCGGCCTATCTTGATTCCAATCAGAGGATGGAAGCGGCCAAGACAGTGCGGCGCACCATGGAGAAGAAGGGCCGCAGCGCCCTGGTCGTCGATCACGATATCTACTTCCTGGACATGGTTGCCGATTCCATCATGGTGTTCGATGGCATAGCAGGGAAGGAGGGTCTGGGGCAAGGACCTCTGGACATGCGCAAGGGCATGAACCTCTTCCTCAAGAATGTGGACGTTACCTTCAGAAGGGATACCGATACCAACCGCCCGCGCATAAACAAGCCCGGGTCCCGGCTCGATCGGGAGCAGAAGGAAAGGGGCGAATACTACTATACCGGCTGATCCGGTTCTTTTTCAGACGGTTCGACCCACCACACCCAGCAAGCCTTTTCCCTGTCCACTTCACCGCAGACCAATCCCATCTTACGAAGTTTGTTTAGCGAACGAGCGAGATCATCGGGGCAGCGGTATCCGAAGATGTCCAGCATTTCCTCCACCTCCATGGTGGTGTACCTCTTATCGCCCATAACACCGCGAAGCGCGTCCATCACCATCCGCAGGGCCTCGTTCATCAACGGGTAATGGCACCGCTCATCTCAAAAACCTTCTGCCAAGAATGTATTAATCCCCAGAACAATCGTTCATACGATAATATGGAAGCGGTTCAGATATCCGACGGCATATACTGGGTGGGAGTACTGGATTGGAACGCCCGAAATTTCCACGGCTTCAGCACCCCAAGGGGAACTTCCTACAACGCCTACCTCATACTGGACGAGAAGGTCACCCTCATCGATTGCGTCAAGTTGCCTTTCATAGCGGAGATGATGTCCCGCATAGCATCGGTGATCGATCCCAAGGATATCGACCTCATCGTCTCCAATCACGCCGAGGGGGACCACGCCAGCGGACTGCCTATGACGCAGCATCTCACCGGTGCGGAGATAGTCACCTCCAAGAAGGGGGTGGAAGCGTTGCGTTTGAACTACGGACCGATGAGGACACGGGAGGTCAAGGACGGCGAAGAACTGTCCATCGGTAAACGCACCCTGCGCTTCATCGAGACGCCCATGCTGCATTGGCCGGAATCGATGTTCACCTACGCGGTGGAGGACCAGGTGCTCTTCTCCATGGACGCCTTCGGTCAGCACCTCTGCAGCTCCGAACGCTTCGATGACCAGGTGGACATGTGCGTGGTGATGGAGGAGGCTTCGACGTACTATGCCAACATCCTGATGCCTTTCGGCTCCCAGGTCAAGAAGACCTACGAGAAGGTCAAGGACCTCCCCATCAAGATCGTGGCCACCTCCCACGGGATCATGTGGCGCTCCCACATCCAGGATATCATCAGGGCCTATCTGCGGTGGGCTGGAGGAGAGACCGAGGAAAGGGCGGTCGTAATTTACGATACCATGTGGGGCTCCACGGAGAAAATGGCCGAGGCCATCACCGAAGGCATACGCTCGCAGGGCGTCCCTGTCACACTGCTTCGCCTGACGGTCAGCGAACGTTCCACCGTCATGCGCGAAGTGCTGCGCTCCCGAGTGGTGGTCATCGGCTCCTGCACCCTGAACAACGGCATGTTCCCCACCGTGGCGGACATCACCACTTACATGAAGGGGCTGAGGCCCAAGGGCCGCAAGGCCGCGGTGTTCGGCTCCTACGGTTGGGGCGGGGGAGCCGTCAAGGCCATCAAAGAGAACCTGGAGGGCGCTGGGCTGGAGTTTCCGTATCCCGACCTGGAGATCAAGTTCGCTCCCATGAAGGACGGCGTGGAGAAAAGCCACGCCTTTGGCGTGGACATAGCGAAAAGCATTAAGACCTGAGGGCTGCGTTAATATCACAGGTGTTCAAAATGACCAAGGTCGGTGAGGTCTACGAGTGCGAGATATGCGGGAACAAAGTGAAGTTGATCGAGTCTGGCAACGGCACCCTGGTGTGCTGCGGACAGCCTATGACCAAGGTCAGCGGCTGAGCCGCTCGACCACCTCTTTTTTCATTTCCAGACCTTCCCTGCAGGGGTGCGAACCTAATTAAACAAGAACTTACGTTCCCCAAACCGTGTTCAGCAAGGCCGATGTCCACGTACATACCAGGTACTCTGGTCTAGGGCAGTTCGGGGCGCTCAAGTTCCCCGAATCCATATGCCGCCCTGAGGATGTTGTCGACATCGCCCGAAAGATCGGGCTTAGGGTGCTGTGCATAACCGATCACGATTCCGTCAAGGGCGGATTGCTCGCCAGAGAGTACGCCAAGCGCTACGATGATATCGAGGTCGTCGTCGGTTCTGAGATCAAGACCAACGACGGCGAGGTCATCGGCCTGTTCATCGAGGAGGACGTTCCCCGAGGGCTCTCTGCCAAAGAGGCCATCGCCAACATACGTACCCAGGGAGGCCTGGTCGTTGCGCCTCATCCCTTCAGCAGGCACGTTCCCGCGCTCGGTCCCCTGGTGGACGAACTGGACATCGATGCGCTGGAGACCTTGAACGGCGGGCATCTGGACGGCTATGCCAACGATGCCGCGGAGAAACACGCGGAGAGCGGGAAATGGGCCGTGGTGGGCGGAAGCGACGCCCACGCCCTCGGCCAGCTGGGATGCTCGCACACTGCTTTCCCCGGAGAGACCGCCGAGGACTTCCGGAAGGCCATACTGAACAAGACCACCACCGCCCAGGGAATGATATCGACCTTGGAGATGGGCGTGAAGTGGAGCATACAGGTGGTGCTGCAGGCGGACAAGCTCATGCTGAAATCGTTCTTTGGAATTCTAGAGGGGGACGATCCTGACGACCCGCTCATCAAGAAGATCAACTCCATGCGGGGGGATAGGAAGCTGGGGGCCCTCATCTCCTCCTTCTTCTTCCTGACCCCGCCCATGCCGTTCATAACCAGCGTCACCGGTCTGAAGGTCATGAAGTTCATGAACAACCCCAAGCGTGCCGCGGCCTATCACACCTGCAACAACGATCAGTGATGATGGTGCTCCGGGTCCACCAGGTTGGCGAAGGCGCCGGTCACCGCTTCGCTTAGGGCCGGATGAATGCACTGACTGCGGGCCATGGGCATGTATGTCTGGTCGCCGGCGTTCATCAGATACACTACCTGCTGCACCAGTATGGCGGCGTGCGAACCGACGATGTGCGCCCCCAATATCCGCCGGCTGCTCTGATCGACGATGACCTTGACGAAACCGTCCTCCTCGCCCATGGCGTATCCCTTGGCGCAGTCCATGTATCCTTTCCTGCCTACCAGCACCTTGAGGCCTAGGCGCTTGCACTCCTCCTGCGTAAGCCCGACGCTGCCAACCTCCGGGTAGCCGAACACCGCGTGGGGGACGGCGTGCTCGTCCAGCTCTACCTTCTTAGCGCCGAACATATTGTACCATACCAGCTCGGAGTGGTAGTTGGCGGTGTGGCGGAACATGGTGCGGCCGATGATGTCCCCGATGGCGTATATCCCCGGCACGTTGGTCTCCATGAACTTGTCCACCACCACGTAGTTGTTCTTGTCCACGATTATTCCGGCGACCTGCGGGCGCAGCCAATCGGCATTGCTCTGCACCCCGGTGGTGACCAGGACCTGCTTCGCCCGTACCTCCTGCGCCTCTCCGCTGGAGCGGTCCTTGTGCACCACCACTTTCTCTCCGCCCTCCGAGCGAACTGAGGTGACCTCTTGGTTCACCCTCACGTCCATGTATTCCAGGGATCTTTTCAGCACTATCTCGCTGATCTCTGGCTCCTCGTTCTTGAGCAGCCGGGGATTATGGCCGATGATGGTGGTGCGGCAGCCGAACGACGCGAGGAACATCCCTAGCTCGCTGGCCTTGTAGCCTCCGCCGAGTATGACCATGCTCTCCGGCAGTTCGGTCATATCGAAGAAATCCTCGGAGGTGAGGAAACCGACGTCCAGCAGACCGGGGATCTCCGGCACCTTGGTGCGCGCCCCTGCGGCGATGATGATCTTTTGCGCGGTGATCTGCTCCGACCCCGCCTGCAGCGTATATTTGTCGGTGAAGTGGGCGGTCGTGGGATAGAAGTCCAGCTCCTTGTCCGCCTTCACCGCTTCCAGCATACCGTCCCTGTCAGGAAGTATGAGGTCCCACATGCGCTTCCGCACCAGCTGGAAATCGGTCCTCTCCACCTTGGCATGGATGCCGATGCGCTTGGCGTCGGCGATGACCCGCACGATATCCGCCGGCGTGACCATGATCTTGCTGGGAATGCAGCCCCGGTTCAAGCAGGTCCCGCCCATGGGTCCGTTCTCCACCACCGCCACCTTCATGCCCTTTTCTCTGGCCTTGGAGGCAACGTTCATGCCTGCCCCTGAACCGATGACTATCAGATCGTACTCCTTCATATGCAGACCCATATCAACAAAGGGACTCCTACCTTAGATTATACTTTCCGGACGCAAGGATTATGTCTTGGTGGCTGCCATCTTTCATTGGATGACCGATACCGAGGAATGTCAATGCAGCGGACAGGACCTCATGATCTTCTCCTGTTCCGGAGGGTGCAACGTGGGACAGATAGCCAACGCCGCCGTGTTTCGTCTGGCAACGGGAGGGACGGGCAAGATGGCCTGCCTGGCGGCAGTATCCGCGGGCATGCCGGGACCGGTCACCGGGGCCAAGCAGGCCAAGATGGTGCTGGCGGTCGACGGCTGCCCGGTCAAGTGCGCGGGGAAGACCTTGGAAAAGGCGGGGATCAAGGTGACGTATCATGTTCTGGTGACCGATCTTGGTCTGAGGAAGGTCGATGACGTCCAACATGACCCCTCCGACGTGGACCGTGCGGTCAAGCTCTGCTTTGACATACTACCAAAGAACTGACCTCTCCATCATCTTTTTGCTTAGTCAGCTTCAGCCCTTTTAGATAGCCTATCGGAATATTTTGATTCCGATTATCCATTTATGCACCATTATTTCATATTAGTAAACATTTGTAGCATACAGTAAGCTTTTTTTAGTAATTTATCTATCAATGTCGTCAAAGTACCGTTATTAGAACGGTCAAGGACGGAAATGAGGTCACAATCATGATTAAACGAATTGGAATCAAGATCGCCCTACTCTTCGCCCTGGTCCTGGTGCTGATGCCTTTGGTCGCCTCACCAGCCGCGGCGGCTGATGGCGAGATAGACAGCGGTGACACCGCCTGGCTGATGATGGCCACCGGGTTGGTGTTCTTAATGACCCCGGCGGTGGCGTTCTTCTACGGAGGCATGCTGCGCAAGGATAGCTTCCTCTCCATGCTGGGACAGAGCATAATCATAGTCGGGATCGTCACGGTGATATGGGTCGTTCTCGGTTATTCGCTCGCCTTTGGGGCAGATCACTCCGGCCTCATCGGCGATGCTGGATATCTGATGCTTAACGGCGTCGATCTCTCGCCCAACGGCATAGCGCCGACCGTCCCCCACCTGCTGTTCATGATGTATCAGGGGATGTTCGCCATAATCACCGTCGCCCTGATCATAGGCGGTGTGGCGGAACGCATGAAGCTCAGTTCCCTGGTCATCTTCCTGTCCATATGGACGGTGGCGGTCTACATTCCCGTGGCCCACTGGGTGTGGGGCGGAGGATGGATCGCCCAATTAGGTGCGCTTGATTTCGCCGGCGGTACCGTCGTACATATCACCGCCGGAGTTTCGACCTTGGCCGCGGCCCTGGTGCTGGGAAAAAGGATCACCCACACCAATGGTAATGCCGAGCAACCGCACAACATACCCTTCGTGGTATTGGGCGGCGCTTTGCTCTGGATCGGCTGGTTCGGATTCAACGGCGGCAGCGCCTTGGCCTCGAACGGATTGGCGGCCAACGCCCTGGTGGTCACCCATATATCGGCCGCGATGGCCGCGATCATCTGGGGATTGATCAGCTGGCTGCATACCGGCAGGGTGAGCGTTCTCGGGCTCATATCCGGTGGAGTGGGTGGACTGGTGGCCATCACGCCGGCGGCCGGATACGTCAACGCCACCGGAGCTCTATTCATAGGCATGGGAGCGGCGGCGGTCTGCTATAGCGGGATACTGCTGCGCAAGAAGTTCGGGTTCGATGATGCCCTGGACGTCTGGGGAGTGCACGGTCTGGGCGGCACGTTCGGTGCCATCGCAACAGGTCTTTTCGCCACCACGGCGGTCAACGCGGCCGGAAAGGACGGCCTGCTGTACGGAGGCGGAACGAACCTTCTGGTGGCGCAGATCATCTCCGTCGCGGTGGTGTGGGGTTTCGCCTTCTGTATCACCGTGATCATACTGAAGGTCCTGTCCAAGTTCATGCCCCTGCGTATGAACAAGAGGGAAGAACGCATAGGCGCCGATATCATACAGCACGGTGAGAGCGCCTACTACCTGAGGTGATGAAAATGAAGAAGATCGAAGCGATAATCCGCGGCGAGCGGTTGGAAGCGGTCAAGGTAGGGCTGGAGAAGATCGACGTGAACGCCATGACCATCACCGATGTTCTGGGCCGAGGGGAACAGAAGGGACTGGAGTTCACCCACCGCGCGGGCAAGTACCGAGTGGACATGCTGCCCAAGGTCAAGGTGGAGGTGGTGGTGAACGATGATCGCGCTCAGGCGGTCATCGATGCCATCGTCGAATGCGCTCGGACCGGAGAGATCGGGGACGGTAAGATATTCGTCGTTCCCGTCGAGGAGACCATCCGGATCAGGACCGGAGAGAGCAGTTCCATGAAGGGCTGAGATCTTCGGCCCTTCCTCTTTTTATCTTTTTTATCCATTATCCCTAACCATGCGTCCGGACGAGGTAATGCGCCGGTTGAACGAGCTGGCCGATCCATCAAGATTGAGCGGTATGGCCCGGTACGGCATCCCTGTCGATCGTGCTTTGGGCGTAACCTTGCCGCAGATCAGATCGCTGGCCAGGGAGATCGGGCGGGACCACGCGCTCGCCGCCGCCCTATGGGCCACCGAAGTGCACGAGGCCAGGATGTTGGCCACCTTGGTGGACGAACCCGACAAGGTCAGCGAATCCCAGATGGACGCCATGGTGGACGAGTTCGCGTCCTGGGACATCTGCGACCAATGCTGCAACAACCTGTTCCGCCTGACCCCCAACGCCTGGAAGAAAGCATTGGAGTGGAGCGAGCGCCATGGGGAGTTCCAGAAAAGAGCGGGATTCGTTCTCATGGCCGTCCTGGCCGTCCATGCCCGTGAGGCCAAGGACGACGACTTCCTGTCGTTCCTTGACGCAGTAGAGCGCCATAGCGCCGATGAACGCAATTTCGTCAAGAAGGCGGTCAACTGGGCCTTGAGGCAGGTAGGAAAGCGAAACGTGCTCTTGAACCGGAAAGCGGTGGAGACGGCCGAAAGGATCAAGATGAAGGGGGACAAGGCCTCCAAATGGGTGGCCGCGGACGCGTTGCGGGAGCTGAAGGGCGATGCGGTCCAGCAAAGATTGAATAACCGCGAGGGGGGATAGACCATCATGACCGAGTTGGAATATTTGGGGCATTCCGCGTTCGTTCTGCGCCATGAGAAGGAGGTCGTGTTGATAGATCCCTTTCTTGATGGTAACCCTTCAGCACCGCCTTCGGCCAAGGACATCCGTCCCACGCTCATACTGGTGACCCACGGCCATAGCGATCACAGCGGTGACGCGGCCGAGATATCCCAGCGCTGCGGGTGCCTGGTCCTGGCCACCTTCGAGGTGGGGAACAGGCTGGAGGAGATGGGAGCTAGCATCATCTCCGGGCACATCGGCGGAGAGTTCCTCTTCCCCTTCGGAAAGGTCAAGCTATTCCCGGCGGTGCACTCCTCCTCCTTCGACGACGTGCACAACGTGGGCGTCCCCTGCTCATTCCTGATCGAGATGGGCGGCAGGATCCTATTCCACGCCGGCGACACGGCGCTGTTCGGGGACATGGCGCTCATCGGAGAGGAGGCCGTCATAGACGTAGCGATGCTGCCCGTAGGAGGCACCTACACCATGGGTCTGAAGGATGCCGTGAGGGCCATGAGGTTGCTGGGCGCCAAGCGGCTGGTCCCCATGCACTACGGAACGTTCGAGGCCATCGCATTGGACGTGGAGGAAATACGCAAAGGTTGCGCGAACGCCCCGTTCCATTTGTCCGTCATGCGTCCCGGTGAGCGTCTGGAAGTTCGTTGAAGTAAACGTTTTATCCTCTGGGGGCATGAGGGAGGGTTGACATGTTACGAAGCGGGAAGGTCGTCTGGTCATTGCTGGTGGCGATGCTCATACTGGTCATCATCGGCCCGGCGCTCCAGGCGGACCCTGGCGCCGTCACGATCTATCAGGTGGACGACCAGCAAACGGTGGATGCCGGGTACGGTACCTCTTTCCAATGGGTGGTCTACAACAACGGTTCGGACCCTCAACTGATCACCGTTGAGCTGGATACGGCCTTGCCGTCACGTTTGACCTACCTGCTGGAACCGACCTATGTGGTCGTCGAGCCGGGCGAGGGTCAGGATGTGTTCCTCAACATCACCGCCAGCCGCGACATGTACACTGTCAGCCTTACGCTGCAGATGCAATTCAACGTGACCGATATGATCACTGAGCAGGTCATCGGAGAATCGCACTCCGTGGTCCTTGACGCCCATTCATTCTACGGCGATCTAGATAGGGAGAACAAGGTCCTGGGTATCTGGGATAACTTCCTGCCCGCTCCTTTGGACGGCAACTGGGGAGCGTTCTCCGTCAGCATACTCATCTGGGTGGGGATCGCATACCTGATAATGAAGGGTTTGGGACCGGCCCTGCACAGTATGACCCGAAAGACATCCTCCCAGTGGGACGATGTCATCATCGAGGTGATCAAACATCCCCTGTTCCTGCTGGTACTGGTCTTCGGTATGATCTCCTCACTGGAAATACTGGAGCTGGACCCCGGCCTGGTGGCCGACCTGGAACTGGCCTACCTGCTCACCTTGGTGGTGATAGGGGCCCTTCTGGCATATCGATTGCTGGTGAAATTGGTCGTCGGCTACGGACGCGCCCGATCCAAGAATACCAGCTCGGACCTGGACGACGCCATGGTGAACGCGGTGGAGATGATAGGGAAGATCATCATCCCTGTCGCGGCCATTTTCATCATGGCCGGAATCCTGGGAATGGACCTGGGAGGGGCGATACTGGGTCTGGGTTTCCTTGGGATCATCATCGGGTACGCCTTGCAGCCGACCCTGGGCAACTTCTTTTCCGGCCTTCAGCTGATGATCGACCGTCCTTTCAAGGTCGGAGACCGGGTCCCCCTGGAGAACGGGCATACCGCCGAGGTGCGCAAGATCGGCATGCGGATCACAACGCTACACGACCTGGACACGTCCGAGGATATCATCGTCCCCAACTCCCTGATAGAGAATCAGACCATCATCAACATGAACGCCCCCGATGTCCGCTACAAGGTGAACGTCAAGGTAAGGGTGGGGGACTTCGAGAACGCCGGAAGGATCGAGGAGCTGATGATGGAAGCCTCGCGCCGCACCTCGCAGATACTGCAGGGCGATAACGCCCCGGTGGTGCGCGTGTCCGAGATCAAGGACGGACGCATGCTGCTCACCATATTCATCTGGGTGGACACGGTCTTCAATCGTCACATCGCCCGCACGGAATATCGCACCAATCTTTACAAGGTCTTTAATGAGAACGGAGTGGAGTTCGCCCTTCCCCGGAAGATGGTGTGGTTGAACCGGGAATGAGGCCTGTCGGCCTGATATCAGGACGACAGTATGCATTTTATGAACAGAAGCGGGCGGGGGGGGATTCGAACCCCCGGCCTGCAGCTTAGGAGGCTGCCGCCATATCCAGACTAGGCCACCCGCCCACGCGTTCCGTTGATTAGAAATAAGATATTTAAAATGTTTTAAAAAGAAGGGGTTTAGAGCTCCTCTGGAGCCTTCTCGTCGGTGACCTCTTCGGTTGCCTCTTCGGTAACCTCAGCGGTAGCCTCTTCGGTGGCGGACTTCTCCTCTTTCTTGAGGTACTCCTCCACCAGCTCCACGGTCACGGCGCCGAAGACCTCTCGGAGGTCGGCGACGATCTTGTACTTGGACATCAGCCACTTCTGGTCGTACTTGCAGACGTCCGGTAGGTAAAGAACTACCTTATCGCCATCGACAACGGCCCTGAATCCCTCATTGGTGCCGTAGTCCATCTCGCAGATGGCCAAGACCTTGTTCTCGTCTCCCTCGATCTTGTCCAGAACAGTGAAGTCGTACTTCAGAACGGCACCGGCGAAGCGGCGGTTGAAATCGACGCGGACCATCCTGTTGGTCACGGTGACGACGGTACCGGTGCGGTTGTGGATGTTAACTTCCATACCGATCTCCGGGCGTATCTCCTGTCTCAGGAACTCCCGCAAGGCGATGTTCTCCAACAGCTTGGGGTCCCTCGGACCAGCGGCCTTCTCGGGGGGGATCTCGACGGTGCTCTTCACACCGATCTCGACGCCTTCCAGCGCCTCGTCCAATCCGGGGAAGACCCTTCCGCCGCCGACCAGCAAAGGCAGGGCGCGGTAGGTCAGGTTCTCGTTATAGATATCGGCCTCCTTGGCCTTGTCCGTGCTGGTGGTGTCGAAAAGCATACCGTTCTCAACGATGTATGCGTCGTAATCCACGCGGACAATGTCACCCTTGGAGACCTTGATGGTCATAGATTCATCAGTCATGAGCTTCACCAGTAAACCTGATTAAGGCGAATTGGTTGATTGTTTGCCCGTAATTATATCTTTTGGTA
>DATKZX010000016.1 GCA_035527755.1 Methanomassiliicoccales archaeon
CTGATTGCCAAGCGCCAGCTTGAACATCTGAGGCGCCGGTCGAATGAAACGCAGATCATCCTCCTTGTTCCGCAGCATCTTCATCAGTCCCAAGCTCATGGGCAATGTCAGAAGCAGAATGGCGTACAGGGGGCTGAAGTAGATGAGGGAGAAGCAGAACGAGTAAAGCACCACTAGCAGTGCGCCGACCGCTTTGACCGCTCTTTCCAATCCCAATCTCACACACCAGTCCTTCTCCCCTCCTTCCAGGTGCGCCTTATATCCGGACATCTGGTCCACGAATCGCATCAGCATGACCGTCAGACCGACGGTCAGAGCGATCAGGAACATCTCCCAGGACCATATCTGGACGATGACGTAGTATGTGAAGAAGGACATCATGAAGAAAGACATACCCACGTCCAGCTCTCCCAATCCCCGCGCCCCCAGGTTCAGAGGCGGGGCGGTGTAGAAGTAGGAGAGGAAGAACGCGACCGCTCCCAATATGATCACGAGCCAGCCGCCATGCATGATGACGGGGATGGATACCAGCAGGGCTCCCAGGGCGATGATGCCGATGATTATTCGTCCATTCCTCTCACTGACCTCTCCCTTATCGAAGGTGTTCCCCGTCCAGTATACCCTCTCGTCATAGATCTCCTTGAGGGCCACTTCCAGCTCAGGCGTGCGAAATTGGAAGCGGGAGGCATCGGTGCCGCTCTTGTGGTCAAAGTAATCATTGGAGATATTGACGAACATGGCCAGGAAGAACACGTCCAGAGGTATCAGGAACGCCAGCAGCAAATCATCGTTCACGCTCAAGGCGAAGGCGGCCCCGGTCACCGAGGCCATGACGAAGGGCAAGGTGTAGCTTATCCTCAACAGGTTCAATATCTTGCGCCAGGCCACGGTCATCTCCATTCTCTCACCATCGGGGTAAAAAGGAAAAGGGGATTTAACCGTTGCTTTAAAGATAGCCGTTCTCCCGATACCAGGCCACGGTCTCCCTCATGCCCTCTGGCAGGTCGTAATCCGGCTCGTAGCCCAGCTCCCGCCTGGCCCTGTCGATGGTGAAGGACCGATCGCTGGTGACGCTCTCCACAGTTTCCCGGCGGTAAAGAAAGTTCTTCCGGCCGATCAGGGTGTTGAATCCCTCGATAGGAAACATCATGATATTGGCCAACCTCTTCGTCAACCTCCATCGAGGCTCCGGTTGGCCGAATATACTGGCAAGGAGCCGATACACCTCTTCATAGGTGTACGGTCTGGCCTGGGAGATGATGTAGGTTCGGCCGACGGCCCCTGGGTTGTCCAATGCCAGCAGGAATCCCTTGACCACGTCCTTGACGTGCACGAACTGGATATAGTTCTTCCCCGAGCCGATGATGAACTTGGAGGCGAAGCCTTTGAACGAGGTGATGAAGTAATAGGCGACGTCGTCCACATTGCTCGGCCCGTAGATCCCTGAAGGACGCAGTATCGTCCAATCCAGTCCGGATGAGGTGACCAGATCCTCGGCCTTGACCTTGGACCTTCCGTACTCGTACTGAGGGTTCAACGGGGCGTCCTCGTTCGCAGGAGGGTGCTCCACCGGACCCATGGCCTCGGTGCTGCTGCAATACAGGAAGCGCTTGACCCCGTTCTCTTGGCAGGCCTCCAATAACCGTTGCGTGCCCTGAACGTTGATCCTATCGTACAGTTCCTTGCGGCCAGTGAAGGTATAGTAAGCGGCCAGATGGATCACCGCGTCCACACCCTTGACCGCTTCGCTCATGGATGCTGGATCGGTGAGATCGAAATTGACCTTAGGCAGGCCAAGTTCATCGATGGACCGGGTATCACTGCCTTGGCGATAGGCGCACAAAGGTGCGTGCGGCCCCTTGACCATCTCCCTTATCAAATGTCCGCCCAGAAAGCCCGTGGCCCCGGTGACCAGGACCTTCAAAGCTGCTCCCCCGGTGAGGTGTTCTTGCCACGCCAATAAACTATGCGGGTGAACAAAGAGCTCATGGGCACGCCGTCATACGGTTCCACCGCACCACGCATGAACATGTCGCCCAACGGCAGAATGCGGTGCACTCCGGCGTTCACCAATCGGTCGATGATCCCCTTCTTGGAGCTCTCGTTCACCGCCAGTCCAACGCTCTGCACCCCGTCGATGCCTCTGAAGGCAGGATGTCCCGGCAGGTCGCGCAGCAAAGCCACGGCCGAATCGGCATCCGGCACCACCACGATCTCCAGGAATCGTCTCCTGGCGAAGAGGTTGAAAGTAGGGAACTGGGCGGCCAGACCTTTCATGGAGCTCTGTCCCTTCGAAAGCACCAATGTCCAGGGGTTGGCCGGTTCCCTGGAAGAGAGGACCGTCCCCCCTTCCGTCTGTATGTACCGCCTAGCGCCCTGTAATGTGAACATTCGATCCTGGTCTAAAGGCAAGGGGAATTCCATACCCACATCGTCCAGGCGCTCTCCGGCCGTGCGCAAGAACATCTTGCCCTCTTCGAAACTGCCAATGAAGACCGCTGAGGTCGGTGAGGAGCACAGCTGCTGATCGTAAAGCACCACATCCAGTGCCAGATCGTCCGCGGCTTGCAAAGTGTCCACCCCCTCCTCGATCAGGGCCATACCAGTGAATGGACCGTTGACGAAGAAGCGCGGATGGTGCGGGTTTAGGTTCACCATGTTGGCCACGATGGTCCGGGCCGGTTCCGCCCCCCAGAAGTTGATCATGCCCATGGGCGATCTTTCCAGTGCCGCTTTCAGCGACGGGGAGTCATGGCCAAAGTAGGACACCACCAAGGCGTCCCTCATGGCCTTGGAGGCGGGACCGTCCGTTACTTCCGACAGGAGCTTGAACACCTCGGTCACCCCGTGATAGTTCGCTATGGACGGCTTCAATATGGTCAGGTTGCCAGTGACCAATGACATCACCGTTGGTATGAGCGTAGGAACGATGGAGTTGCCGGAACTGATGATCAGTACCGGACCGACCGGAACGTGGCGGAACATCTCGGTCTCGTCCATCTCTACGAAGCGGCAAAGAGCCTCCGCCCCACCCTGGACGGAAGCCTCCAGGTTCTTACGGATGTTGCTCGCCCCCAGGACCGCGGGTACGAACGACAGTTCGGTCTCCATGAGGGACGGCGAGTATCCAGTGGATGTGGCCATCTCATCTTTGAGGTGGTCCAGTTCGCCGCGGTCCAGTTTGTCCTTCCACAGCCTGGCCATCTGTTCGATGACCTGCAGTCTATCCTCGATGGGAACGGACGATAGTGCGGCCTGCACCGATGGCGCCAACCTCATCAGCTCTTCCAGGGCGGAAGGTGATATCTCCATGACCTCCTCGTTACCGCCGCTGGGTACGTTCTCCAGGGAACGATCGAAAAGCAACGGCACTAGCTTGGGGCACATGGCCCAGGCAATGGCCTTCCTGCCAATTAAATGATGCCGCTCACTGCCCTTTGGTCATCATCTCTTCCAAGGTGCCGCCGCATGCGCGTTGAAGGTCCCAACCCTCCTTGACGCTGAGTCGGCGCTTGTACACGAACTCTTTTCCGTAGTAGCGCTCAGAAGAATGCCAGGACATGATGTCCCCAGGGTAGAACACCTCTAGCCAGGATGTGGTGAAGGGGTTGAAGATGCCCAGCACTCCCTCCTTGCCCTCACCTTCCAACGGTTCGAAGGTCAATGGATCGAGAATGAACGCCTCCGACAGGGGGTGGGGCATCTTGTCCATGACACCATGACGATCGATCAGCGCCGTCAGTGTCTCCGTCATTCCCAGCACGTCCATGAAGGGGGTGCTACCCTCCCCTCCATTACGGTTCTTAGCGACGAAATGCTTCTGGGCGTTCGATACCAACAGGGGATACTCTGGCAGGTCGGCGAAGCCTTTACTGCCCCCTCCGGTGACGATTACGCCCCCTTTACCCAGGCGCACCGGTGGTGCCCCCGAGGCCATCTTGTAGGCCAGCTTCTTACCGTATCCCATATCGTCGAACTTTTGGCACATTAGGTGTACGCCCGCCGGAGCGGTGAAAAAGAGCTTCGGCTCCTTCTTGGACTTGAGGAACTTAAGGAGATTCTCCTTATTGGGCACCAGTTTCTGCCAGGGAGTTCCAGCCTGGTCCTTGTTCTCCAGGTCCATGCCGTAAAGGAGTTCGATGCCCTTCTTCTCCAAGGTCAGGTGAACGAACGCCACGAAGCTTAGCTTGTATCTGAGCTCGGGAGCGGCCATGAACAACGCTACGCCCTCTCCGTCCTTCAGCAGGTCCCCGTACACGTACTCGAAGAGGTCTGTGTTGGCCTTGAGCATGATGGCCAGATCTATCGGTGAGCGATAGACGCGCACCGGGTCCTTACCAGTGGTACCGCTGGAGGAGAATGTCTCCCCGCCCTCTTCCAGGTCCTTTATAAGAAACTTCTTCTGTCCTTCCCCGCGCAGCATGTCCGAAGGTATGGCTAGCTTGGCCACATCGTACAGCGTCGCCTTCGCCGGATCGATGTCCAATCTCTCGAACAGTTCCGCGTAGTAGGGGTTATGTCGGGCGAAGTACTGCAGGGACTCCCGGCGTAACGATTGGCGCAATGAGGCCAGGTCGTCAACGCTCATCTTGAATAGCGAGTCACCCTTGATCAGGTCCCATACCCGTTTGACGTGAGGGTCGTTAATAAGTTGGCTTTGCGCTCCGCGCTCCATGATCTCCTTGGCGTCCGTGATACACACCCTCCCGATATCCCTGGACAACGACTCTTGGCATAATATTTCTTTGGCGGTCTCGGTCAGTCCCATAAAGATCGATCGATGCGGACCAATCGTTCCAACACTGCTTTGGCCAGCAGACCTTCGATGAAATCCTCCTTCCCTTTTGTATAGGCTTCCCGGTCATGGTGGAAACGTTCGGCCAATCCCATCTTCAAGGCGGCGTACTCTCTGGTTTCGTCCCTATTGTCCACAAGTCTATCGCGGAAGAATATGTGCTTCCAGTATTCCCAGCTCCCTCTTCGCACAACATGCAGATGGTGGGTGCGGGGCATACCTTTACGGAAGAACAACCGCCCCCTTTCATCGATGGGAACATGTAGATATCCGACATCCTCCAAAATCTCCTTCACCGTTCCCAGATGCAGTATCTCGACCGAGACCATGATATCAATGATCGGTTTGGCCACTAGGCCGGAAACCGCGGTGCTTCCCACGTGATCGATCCCTCGGACCATCTCTCCCAGGGCGCTGAGCAATCGATCCCTTTCTTCGGAGAACATGCTTGTCCAATGCGGATCATGAGGCAGCAACTCGATGTCCTCCATGGCGTTCTCACCTCTCTGGTCCATGTTTTCAACGATCATCCTTTTTCAACCACCAGTCGATTTCAATACCAGTGCCCTAATCTTAGATATTGTTATATATTATGTTTATCATGAAGTAAATCCGTGTCAAACAACAACACGGGCGAGATGACATCGATTCTTTTGCCTTTGCTCAAAGTGATTGTTGTTTTGTGATCGAGGACGTACCGTTAGGGGTCGTCCTCCCGTATTGAAAAAAACGAGGGATTAGTTTATGAAAGGTTCGAAGGCTGTTCTTGAACTGCTCGAGGGGCAGGGTGTAGACGTCATGTTCGGTTATCCAGGCGGGGTCACCATTCCCATATACGACGATCTGTTGGATTCGGACATACACCACGTCCTCGTTCGTCACGAACAGTGCGCCGCCCATATGGCCGATGGATACTCCAGGTCGACCGGCAGGACCGGTGTTTGCCTGGCCACCTCTGGACCTGGCGCTACGAACCTGGTGACCGGGGTGGCTACCGCCTATGCGGATTCATCCCCTATGATGGTTCTCACTGGTCAAGTGGCCACCAGCATGATCGGTAATAATGCCTTCCAGGAGGCGGACATCTTCAGTCTGATGATGCCCATCACCAAGCATAACTATCGCGTACTGAGACCGAACGATCTGCCCGAGGCCATCAAGAGGGGCATGGCCATAGCCAACTGCGGTCGTAAGGGCCCGGTGCATATCGATCTACCAGTGGATGTGCTGAACGGTCAGATAGAGCCATCCAAGTTGAACGAGGAGTTCCCGGTTCCCCCACCTTTCGAAGACCTCTCCGCTGTGAAGGAAGCGATCAAGATACTACGCGAGGCCGAGAGACCAGTGCTGCTGGTCGGCGGCGGCGCCAGATGGGCGGACGCTTCCAACGAGGTTCAGCGTCTGGCCGAGATGCTGTTCGCACCGGTGATCACCACCATCATGGCCAAGGCCATCATACCCGAGGACCATCCTCTCTCGCTGGGAATGCTAGGCATGCATGGCAGAGAGTGCTCTCGTCGGGCGTTATTGGAGGCGGACGTGGTGTTCGCCATCGGTTCACGCTTTTCAGACCGTACCATCGGTTACGATGGTGAGATGCCCAAGGATACTAAGATCATACACCTGGACATCGATCCAATGGAAGCGGGTAAGAACCCCCGGACCAGGGTCAGGCTGGTGGGCGACGCCCGCAAGGGCCTGCAGCTCGTGATCAAGGGGTTAACCCAATCCAAAGGGGATTCGGCCTGGAGCAAAAGAGTGAAGGAGCTCTTTGACGGCTGCGTTTGCGATATCGACATAGATGAGGACCCAATAAAACCACAGAAAGCGATCTGGGAGCTACGAAAGGTGCTTGACCCTGACGCCTTCGTGGTGACGGAGGTTGGACAAAATCAGATGTGGGCCGCGCACTTCATGCGCCTGAAGCACCCCAATCAGTTCCTCACCTCGGGTGGGATGGGCACCATGGGCTTCGGCTTTCCGGCATCGCTCGGCGTGAAGTACGCGCACCGCGACAAACAGGTGGTGGACGTGGCCGGGGATGGTAGCTTCCAAATGGTTTTCCAGGAGCTGGCAACGGCCATGAGCGAGGACCTGCCGGTGGTGGTGTGTCTGCTCAACAACGGCTGGCTGGGTATGGTGAAACAATGGCAGAAGCTCCAATGGGGCAGCCGCTATAGCGGGACCGAGCTGCGCAACAATCCCGACTTCGTGAAGCTAGCCCAAGCCTTCGGCGCGGACGGCGTGACGGTCACGAGGTCCAGCGAGCTTAACGATGCTTACAAGATGGCCTTCGCCTCCGATGTGCCGTTCGTGGTGGACGTCCGCATCGACCCGGAGGAGGATATGCTCCCAATGCTGCCGGGAGGGGTCGCTAGTGACAAAGGCACCATACGCAACCGCTGCCGTTGGAACAAATGCTGATGGTGGAGTAGAACATTGTAAATATTGCGCATAAAATGCGTCAATGAATCTAACGGTGATCAAATGGCAAGGATTTATCACGAGTCAGACGCCGACCTAGGCGTCCTGAAGGGCAAGAAGGTCGCGGTCATCGGTTTCGGCAGCCAAGGCAGGGCTCAGTCCCTATGTCTGCACGATTGCGGATTGGACGTGACCGTCGGTGTGCGAAAGGACGGTAAGTCCTGGGTGGAGGCCAAGAAGAACGGGTTGAAGGTCGACACTGTGGCCGGCGCCGTCAAGGACGCGGATGTGGTCATGGTGCTCATCCCCGACGAGGTGCAGGGAGACGTCTATCACTCGGAGATACTGCCGAACCTAAAGGATGGGGCGGCATTGGATTTCGCCCATGGTTTCTCCATCACCTTCGATGTGATCGTCCCGCCCAAGACCGTGGACGTAATCATGATGGCCCCGAAGGCCCCTGGCCCCATGGTGCGGAAGGTCTTCGTCGAAGGGTTCGGCGTCCCCGCGCTCATCGCGGTGCAGCAGGACCATTCCGGTAAGGCAAAGCAGTTCGCCCTGGCATTAGCCAAGGGCATCGGGGCTACCAAGGCCGGTGTCCTGGAGACCGACTTCCGTGAGGAGGCCACCTCCGACCTGTTCGGAGAGCAGGCCGTGCTATGCGGCGGGGTAACCGCGCTCATCAACGCTGGCTTCCAGACCCTGGTCAAGAGAGGATACCAGCCGGAGATCGCTTATTTCGAATGCCTTCACGAGGTCAAGCTCATCGTGGACCTGATCTACCAGGGCGGCATGATGAACATGTGGAGAAGCGTCTCCAACACCGCCGAGTTCGGCGGGCTTACCACCAGGGACCTGGTCATCAATGACGAGAGCCGCGCGGCCATGGAGAAGATGCTGGACCGCATCTGTTCCGGTGACTTCGCCAAGGAATGGTTGGCGGACGCCAAGGCCGGCATGCCAAGGATGAAGGCCATGGAGAACGCCGAGGCCGACAGCCAGGTCGAGAAGGTGGGCAAGGAGATACGCTCCCTCTTCGAGATCAAGAAGTGACGAAACCCTTTTCACCCTTCCACCCTTTCCCTTATCGGGAGAGGGCATGGAAAGAATTTTGATGCGCACAAGGTACGAACAGTTCGAGATCGAGCTGAACGATTCTTTGACCGCTTGGAAGATATACGAGTCATTGCCGTTGGAACGAGAGATCAACGTATGGGGCGGTGAGTTCTATTTCGCCATCCCGGTGAGCGGCGAGCTGGAGAACGGGAAGAAGATCTTAGACGAGGGAGAGGTGGCCTTCTGGCCGGAAGGGGATGCCCTGTGCTTCTTCTTCGGCAAGACGCCTGTTTCCACGACCTCCAGGCCGGAGGCGTTCTCCCCGGTGAGCCCGGTGGGAAGGGTTTTGGGTGACCTCAAGGGGCTGGCCGAACTTTCCGACAAGACCATGGTCACCCTGGAAAGGGCCTAAGGATCATTCGCTGCCCACGATCTCCAGGTCGTCAAAGCGCACCGATGGTACGATGCAATTTCCGTGAACGGTCGGATCGTTTCCAACCGCGCTCACCTTCTTCAGCGCCTGGTAGAAGTTGCCAACAAGCAGGCACTGGTCGATGTGTCCCTCCACCTGGCCGTCCCGCACATATTTGGCGCTGCGCACCTCCAGGGCGAAGCCGCCAGTGACGCTGTTCACATCCGGAGCGGCCAGTTTTTCTATGACCACTCCCTCCTTCATCTCGGAGATCATGTCCTCCAGGCTGCTCCCGCCCGCCTTCCACGTCAGGTTGATGGGCAAGGTGGCACTGCCTCGGCGATAGAGGTTCAGGGCATCGGTCGGATCTCGCCTCATGCAACTGCCCGTTGCCGCCACGCCGCCCATCTGGGCGTGATAAGCGTCGTACAACAGCGTTCTCAGCACTCCCTTCTCGACCAACGGTCTTTCCCGTGTCGGGGTGCCTTCGTCATCGTACTGGCAAGATAGGGATGAGCGTGGGTCCCAAGGCCGGTCCTGCAGGTCCACCAGGGTATTGCCGACCTCCTTATCCACCAGTTCCCCCCAAGGGGAGCGGTGCCGCAGGGCGTTCTCTCCGTCCAGCGAGTAGCCGACGGAGGTCAGCAGCATCTCCGCCAGCTCTTCTGGCGGCAGTACCACTGGCACGGTCATCTTGCCCTTGAAGTGCTTGGCGCCTTGGGCGTTCAAGGCCTTGACCCGGAGCTTCCGTCCCATTTCCTCGGCATCCAGCGCGGACAGGCCGGAAGAATAGTAGCTCTCGCACCCCTCACCGGGATCTACCCCGTTGGTCATGGAGGTGAAATGGGCGTAGGCCATGGTGCCTATCTCGCGATAGGCCGCCCCGTTGGAGTTGGCCAGCGCTCTCTCGATGACCGCCACCCGAAGCTGTCCTCGGGGGATC
>DATKZX010000017.1 GCA_035527755.1 Methanomassiliicoccales archaeon
TTGAACTGTTTCAGCATGTCGGCCATTTGCTCGTCAAGAACGATCTTGACCGCGGCCATCTCCGATCGCTGCACAGACCTAGCGCACATTCTTCCACCAGAACAGCTCATCTTGATCCCTGGTCACCAACCCCACGTCCAACAGGAACAACATGGCCTTGTTCCAGTTCTGTAGGACCTCCGCGTTGTCCACGTCGATCTTCATGGAGCTCCATATGTCCGTGTAGTGCCACCCTTCCTTCGAACGGGAGCGGAAGGTCTGTATCAGGTTTCTGACCATTGGAAAGTCTAGGCTGCCTTCTTTGGCGCTCATATAATCGCTTGACAGACGCGAAAGCTCGACCTCCTGTTGGTGGAAGGCGAGGTTCAAAGTTTCGAATCGCAATGTTAAGGCTGATAAATTTCTTTCTAGCATTTTGGCCTTTTCTTCCAGGAGCGCTGCGGGCATGGTCACCTTCTGCACGCCCTGCCGATGCTGCTCCACGACCTCTAAAATGTACTTTGACAGCGGCATGCCAGACGATTCCGCCGCCTCCTTCCATTGCTGCAACAGCTCGGTGGTAGGCAGATAGACGTCCACCTTCCGCTGCCGGATGGTCTCGGTCTTGCCCTGGTTGGGGCGGCCGGACGGCTTCCTGTCTGACGATTTGTCTGACACTTTCACCCGGTCGTCCATGATGCGAAAAAGACGGCTGGCTATTTAATTATTTACTGGTAAAAAAGTGCTCCCGTCGGGATTTGAACCCGAGTCGAAGCCTCGAGAGGGCTTCATGATTGGCCGGACTACACTACGGGAGCGTGTAGGCTCCCCAATTAAATGGCCGTAATTAAAGCTTACGGATGCTGAAGGGGGCACAATCAATAATTATCCTCTATCCACTATCATCCACGTTCATGGATTTCGATCATAATCGTAGGCCGGCTCTCGTCAACCTGATATTATGGGTGATGGCAGCCGTTTGGTTGCTGGTACTGCTATCGTTCCTACCTGAGGAGCGATCGCTTTTCGTTCTGTCGATAGGTGGGGTGCTGGCGGTGACATTATTGGTGATCGGCGTCTCTCCCTTGTTGACCCCGCACGAGATCGTGGACAAGAAGATAATCATACGTCAGGGATGGCATTCATGGATGGTCGTTCCAGTGGACCAGGTTGACCGCATACAAAGAATGGAGAAGATCGATGTGAAGGAAGGAATTCTCCTCGACGCTTTCAACAAGACCCTGGTACTGACCGGTAGCAAGGTCAACGGTATACGATTGGAGCTCAAGGGGGAGGTGCGGGTGCCTTCAGCTTTCTGGAAGAGGGTCAAGGTCGTCATCTTCGATGTGGACGATCCCGAACGCTTCATCGCCGAGGTCGGCAAGGCGCTGTGATCATTCCCGCCAGTCGCAACCTACGGTCCTCAGTCCCAGCTTGGGGATGAGCGGCATTCGGCGCTTGTGCCGGGAGCTGGCGTTCTTCTCGAAGACCATTTCCACCAAGGCCATAGGCACACCGGTCCTCTTCGAGATCACGCCCAATGATGTCTGCTCTTCCAGTCCAGAGAGCACCAGGTCCAGGTCGTCATAGGAGATGCCCATCTCCGACTCGTCCGTCTGCCCTTCCCATAGACCGGCCGAAGGCTCTTTTTCAATGACGCTCTCCGGCACACCTATCGATCGGGCGAGCTCCCTTACCTCGGTCTTGTACAGATCTCCGATGGGCAGGAGGTCGGCCCCGCCGTCCCCCCACTTGGTGAAGTAGCCCATTAGCAGTTCGGACTTGTTGCCCGTTCCAATGACCAGACGAGAATCCAGATTGGCATGGGCGTATAGGATGGCCATGCGGATGCGGGCCATGAGATTCCCGGCCACCTCCTTGCACTCCGATCCCGGCATGATCAGGTTATAGCTCTTGAGCAGAGGACCGATATCGTAGACCAGCAGGGTCGTTCCCCAATCCTTGCTCATCCGCCGCACGTCCTCCAGGTCCTGCTCCGGAGTGGTCGGCGAAGGCAAGAACACGTTCAGCACTTTCTCTGGGCCGAGCACGTCGACGCAGAGCTTGGTGACGACCGCTGAGTCTATGCCGCCAGAGAGACCGACCACGACACCAGTGGCCTTGGAATCGCTCATATGGGCCCGTATGAATTCACCGATGGCCTCCACGGTCAGTTCCTTAAGTTGCGGTGGCATCATTAAGGATAATGCCATCCCGTTTAATAATTCTCTTTCCGGCAAAGGTTGAATAACGTTCCCCTCAATCACACACTTCATGCGATTGGCCCTTTGCCAACTGAGAAGTGCCCTGGGGGATAAGGAGAGCAACTTGGAGCGTATGCGTCTGGCGGTCGAGGAAACCGACGCCGACCTGTTCCTCTTCCCGGAGATGGGCGTCACCGGTTACATGGTCCGTGACCGCTTCATGACACTGGCGGAGGACATCGACGGAGAGAGCGTATCCTACCTGGGGGAGCTTTCGGACCGCACGGGCAAGGCCATGGTCTTCGGCATGCCGCTCAACGACTCGGAATATCCGGGGCTGGTCACGAACAGCGCAGTGATGGTGACCCCTGACGGAAGGGTGCAGAGGTACGATAAGATGCACCCGGCGAACTTCGGTCCTTTCGAGGAAGGCCTATATTTCAAACCTGGAAAGATCCCCGAGATGTTCCAGTTCAGGGGAAAGGGGGTCGGTGTCTGCATATGCTATGATATCTTCTTCCCGGAGATATGCAAAGCATACGCCATGCAGGGTGCTGACCTGCTCCTGTGCTTGTCGGCCTCACCGATGACCTCCCGTTCGTCGTTCGAGAGATTGATACCGGCACGGGCGGTGGAGAACACTTACCCTGTGGCCTACGTGAACAACGTAGGAGCTCAACTGAACATGGTGTTCTTCGGGGGTAGCCAAGCCTACGACGCCCGCGGACGATTATTGGGCAAGCTCCCCTATCTGAGGGAGGCGGTGGCGGTGGTCGACATCGATTCCCAGCAGACGACGGTGGCCCGCCGCTCTCGACCGACGATACGTGATACTCATCTGGGTTAGGGATCAGGGGCAAAATTTCTTAAGCCCCCAATGGGTTAGTCCGGATTGTAAATGGATGAGTACGTCTCGTTGTTGGTGGTCACCGTCTTGGCCTTCGTGACGCCGCTGCTCTTCAGCAGGACACGGGTCCCGGTGGTGGTGGCCGAGATATTGGTAGGTCTCGGGGTGGGATTGATCGCCTTCCTAGGGTACAGGCTCACGGGCGTCCAGATACTGGAATCCGGGGTCACGGTCGAGGTCCTGGCCGGAATAGGTTTCATCTTCCTGATGTTCCTGAGCGGACTGGAGATCGATTTCGGCAAACTGGAGAGAGGGGGACGCTGGACCATCATCAAGTCCGTGGCCATGCTGCTGATTACCATGCTGTTGACCTATGGTCTGATCACCCTGGTCGATTCATTGATCGGACTGAACATCGACCCGTTCTACATGGCATTGATCCTGAGCACCACATCGGTGGCGGTGGTCCTATCCATCGTTCGGGAGATGCGTATCTCCCGGACGGCACCCGGACAGCTGATCATGGTCTCAGCCCTGGTGGCCGATGTGCTGACCATGATCGTCATCGCCGCCTACACCATCAACATTCAGGTCATCGCCTCCCAGGACTTCTTCTATGGAGTGGAGGCCATGGGCATCGTGGTCCTGATCATCGTATCCTTCTATCTGACGTTCAAGCTGGGCTCATGGGCCATGTGGCATTATCCTGAGGTATTGCAAAGGTTCTTCAAACTGGACGACCCGCACGAGCTGGGGGTCCGGGGATCGTTGGCCATCATCTTTACTTTCGTCGCTTTGTCCACGGTCATCCAGTCCGAGGCACTGGCGGTGCTGGGGGCCTTCCTGGCCGGAGCGGTGATCTCCCTACTGTTCCAGGAGGGCGCCATGCTGGGCAAGAAGCTCTTCGGGGTGGGATACGGTTTCCTGGTGCCGGTCTTCTTCATCAATATCGGCATCTCCTTCGATTTCGAGGCCATACTGTCTCCCACAGTCCTTCTGATACCGGTACTGTTCCTCATAGCCGCGGTGGCCAAGATACTCCCGGCCATGTTGATCATGAGGTCGGGTGACCTCAAGCAGGATATGGCCACGGGGGTCCTGTTGACCGGAGGGCTGACCCTGATGATCGCCGCCGCCCAGATAGGTCTATCATTGGACATAATCTCTAATTCGGAAAGAGGTATGATCATCCTGCTGGCGGTCATCTTCTCGGCCACAATGCCCATCATCTTCAAGTATCTCTACAAGACCGAGGTGAAATGATGCGAACCATCATCGTGGGCGGAGGGCGCATCGGTAAGTTCATCTCCAAGGACCTGGACGATTTCGTAATAATCGAAAAGGAAAGGATCAGGGCGGAGAACCTGGCCAGAGAGGTCGGGGAAGAACATGTCATCGTTGGCGATGGGGAGGACCCCCAGGTGCTGGAGAAAGCTGGAGCTAAGCATGCCGATGCACTATTGGCCATAACCAACCAGGACCGTACCAATCTGAAGGTGGCCCTGGCCGCCAAGGCCATGGGCATCCCGCGGGTCATTGCGCGCTGTGATGACCCGGCATATATCGATACTATGCACTCCGAGGGGGTGGAGAGCGTCATCTGCCCTGCCCAAACCGCCAGTCGAATGATCCATTCCACCCTGTTCCACGATGTGCAGGAGATAGCCTCCATCCACGTGACCAAAGGGTCCCTGCTCGACGGTACACGTTTGGGAGACGTTGGAAGCCTGGCCAAGACCCGGGTACTGGGGGTCATACGTAAGAACGATGTCCTGAAGCCTGACCCTGACCTGGCAGTTAAGTCCGGAGACGAGGTACTGCTATGCAGCCTGGGGGGCATGAGCCCGGAGCTCCGTCAACTGATGGCGCGAGAGACCACCGGCCTTTTACCCTTCTCCGAGATCGTGGTAATGATCGGGGACGAGGCCATGATCGAAACGGTCGGGGACGAGAGCCTGTATCTCGCCGCGCACCTGGGGAAGATACCGGTGGAGGTGCACTATCCGGCCGATGAGCCGCCTCAACGCTTGCAGGACCTGGCTCAGATATGGGGCGTACCCGTGGAGCATTTCTCAATGAAGAGCGGGGTGGAGACCGGCTTCACCTGCATCCTTTTCCGAAAGATGCAGAAGAACTCCCTGGTGGCCGTTGGTCCAGGGGAGATCACCAACAAGCGCTCTTTCAAACAATGCGACCTCATGAAGATGTTGGAACGTGACAAGGTTCCAGTGCTGATCTGTCGGCGGAAGATCCCTTACACCAAGATATTGGCGGTCTACGACGGTTCGGAGGACTCCATGGACCTGGCCGAGGCCGTCTTGAAGATCGCTCTTCACACTGGCTCAAGCCTCCACATCCTGGACATCAGCGAACAGGAGGGCAATATCCTGGACCTAGAGCATCTCAAGCGTTTGGGCAGGAGCAGGGACATAGAGGTCAAACAACTATCCATCGAGGGCAACCCCACCCTGGACCTGGTGGCCCTGGTGACCGGTGGGGGATACAGCATGCTGGCCATACGTTGGAGCTGTTCCAATGTGCGCAAGGACATCCTGAGGAAGGTGATCGCAGACTCGGCCCTCAGCGTTCTCCTGGTCAGATGAACGCAATAGTTTTAAATGACCCCACGATTATGAGCGCAGAAGTGCCGAGGTGGCCCAGACCGGTAAGGCGCGAGCCTGGAAACTTTCCGCCAGCTAGCTCGTGGCGGCAACGCCTCGGGAGTTCAAATCTCCCCCTCGGCGCCATCTTTTCATCCAGATGATTTTTTGGTGGGCATCGCGCATTGAAAGGATTAGATAATCGAACCCTTATATGTGGCCGGGTGCCGCTAAATGGCAAAGCGCCCACTCGATATGGAGATGGCCAGATGCGGGTCAATGTGGATCTACGTTTGAAGGACAAACCCGGGCAGTTGATCAAGGCCCTGGAACCGATATCGCTCAACGAAGGTAACATAGTGGGGGTCATTCACGACCATGAGCAGGTGACCGGAGGAAGGATATCGGTCAACCTGACCTTCGAAGCTCGGGACCAGCATTCCTTGGACGCCATCTTCGCCATGTGGAAGGAGAGGGGCGTGGAGGTGGCCAAGATGGGTGAGATATACCGAACGTACTGCGCAGAATACCTGCTGGTCGGGGACCTCACCCAATCGACCTTACGTTCTATCACTGAGAACATCGAGAAGATCGACGGCATAGATTCCATCGATCTGCAGTATTCACTTTCCACCAGCACCGAAAACAAGTCCGTGCTCTTATTGGTCAACGTTAGGGAGAAGAACAAAGTGACGGAGATCGACAACTTCCTCAAAGGGCGTAGCAAGCGCAACAACTTCCTCCTCGTTCGCGGGATGGGGGTGTGACATGCGCCTAGCTCTCGTTGGATTCGGCACCGTCGGCCAAGGTTTGGCCGAGGCATTGGCTATGAAGAAGGAGATGCTCAACGACCACTTTCACGCCGATCTGCAAATTGTGGCCGCGTTCGATTCCCGAACCTACGCCTATGACCCCAAAGGCCTGGACCCGCTGGCACTGGTGGCCAGTAAGGTAGCCGGAAAGGGATTGGGCAAGGTCCAGAAGAAGAGCGCCTCGGAAACGCTGAACGATCTTGATTATGACGTACTTGTGGAGATGACCCCCACCAACATCCTGGACGCGGAGCCTGGTTACACCAACATAAGCACCGCTTTGAAGGCTGGCAAGGACGTGGTCACCTCCAACAAGGGGCCGCTCGCCCTAAAGTACCGCGCACTGGACAATTTGGCCAAGAAGAACAACGTTGAACTGCGCTTCGAGGCCACCGTTGGCGGGGCCACTCCCATAATCAACCTGTCCCGGGAATTGCTAATGGCCGAGAAGGTCGAGTCCATGAAGGGCATCCTCAACGGCACCTGCAATTTCATCCTCAGCCGCATGGGCGAGGAAGGATTGCCGTTCGAGTACGTGCTGAAGGAGGCTCAGGAGATGGGGTACGCGGAGACGGACCCCAGCTACGACATCGACGGCATAGACAGCGCCAGCAAGCTTGCGATACTGGCCAACGCCATGATGGGTCTTGATGTGACGTATAACGACGTGCGCAGGACGGGCATTCGCCAGATCACCCAGGAAGCGGTCGACCTGGCGGCAAAGGAGAAGAAGGTCATCAGGCTGATAGGCGAGGTGAACGGCAACGGGATCGAGGTCTCCCCTCGCATGGTGCAGTTAGGTCACCCGTTGGCCATATCCGGAACGCTGAACGTACTTCACATACACACCGACCTGGCCGGGGCCATAACCGTCACGGGCAGAGGGGCCGGAAGGAAGGAGACCGCCAGTGCCATCATGAGCGATCTGGTCGGTCTTCTTAAGAGAAACGCCTGCGTCAACGGCAGGGTTAAATAGGTCGTGCCATGATAAAGCATACCTTACCGGAGGAATCACGATGGTCAAGAAATCAAACTACGGGTGGGATTTATTTATTGCCCACCAGGGCTAGTATCTTTGACACCACTTTACGTGACGGATCCCAGACCGAGGGGGTCTCGTTCTCCACCGAGGACAAACTGGAGATCCTCGATCGCCTGGACGCTTTTGGCATCGACTTCATCGAAGGCGGATACCCCGGATCGAACCCCAAGGACAAGGCGTTCTTCAAAGCGGCCAAGAGCGTCAAGCTGAAGAACGGTAAGCTGGTGGCCTTCGGTTCCACTCACAGACCGGGACATTCACCGGAACAGGACCAGAACCTTAAGGCGCTGCTCGACACCGAGACCGAATGGGTCTGCATCTTTGGAAAGTCCTGGGACCTGCACACGGAGAAGGCCTTGCAGGTATCATTGGAGGAGAACCTGAACATCGTTCACGATACCGTGGCCTTCATGAAGGAGAACGGTCGAAGGGTCATCTTCGACGCCGAGCATTTCTTTGATGGCTATAAGAACAATCAAAAGTACGCATTTCAAGTGTTGGATGAGGCGAAGAAGGCCGGGGCGGAATGGTTCTGTCTCTGCGACACCAACGGCGGTGCCTTTCCCAGCGAGGTCTTTCAGATAGTCTCACACGTGCGGCAGGAGATGAAAGTACCGTTGGGCATACACGCTCATAACGACGGCGAGCTGGCGGTCGGCAATTCGTTGGCGGCGGTGGAGGCCGGCGCCTCCATGGTACAAGGGACGATGAACGGTCTGGGCGAGAGATGCGGCAACGCCAATCTCTGTTCGGTGATACCGAACCTCATGCTGAAGATGGGCGTGCAGACCGGAGTGCAGCACCTGGACCGACTGACCGGTCTGGCCAACTTCGTGGCCGAGATGGCCAACATCGCACCGAACCCCCGCGCACCCTACGTGGGCAGGAGCGCCTTCGCTCATAAGGGGGGGATACACGTCAGCGCGGTTCTGAAGGATTCCCGGACGTACGAGCATGTGGACCCCGCGCTCATAGGGAATCTGCGCCGTATACTCGTCTCCGAGCTTTCCGGAGTATCGAACATCATGGCCAAGGCCGAGGAGCTGGGCATCGACACCGAGAGGGACGGCGGGCGTTCCATCCTGGAGAAGATGAAGGCGCTGGAGGCACAGGGCTTCCAGTATGAGGCGGCGGATGCCAGCCTGGAACTGTTGATCCGCAAGCTCAAGGGACAGAACACCTCCCCGTTCCGATTGGACGGGTTCCG
Organism: Methanomassiliicoccales archaeon; assembly: GCA_035527755.1. NCBI lineage: Archaea > Methanobacteriati > Thermoplasmatota > Thermoplasmata > Methanomassiliicoccales > Methanomassiliicoccales archaeon. The sequence continues at coordinate 8,692 of DATKZX010000017.1, forward strand.
CACGTTCATGGACGTCACCGGAGACGTCATGACCTCAGAGGCGTCGGTCAGGGTCGTGGATTCGGACGGAACGCTGGAACATACCGCCGCGAACGGTAACGGCCCGGTGAACGCTTTGGACCGAGCTCTGCGCAAGGCGCTGGAACGCTTCTACCCGGTGCTGAAAGAGATGCGCCTGATAGATTACAAGGTCAGGGTGATCGACGGTAAGGAAGCCACCGCGGCCAAGGTGCGGGTCCTCATCAGCTCAACGGACGGTACGCAGACATGGACCACGATAGGCGTGTCCGAGAACATCATCGAGGCGTCGCTGATGGCCCTCATCGACAGCATCGAATACAAGCTGATGAAGGCCGGTATCAGCGGCAACGACGTTACCTTGAACTGCGAGTAAGTGGTACCGTCGATCATGAGCTACCCGGTAAGGCTGATCGCTCCCGAGGAGAAGGACGTTCTTTACGAGAAATATTCCTCCTGCAACTTCCACACCTCTAAAGCGGACATCAATGGTGTGTGCCTCAAACTGTACACCATGGACGACGCCACCAAGGGCATGTGGGAGGACAACTTCTACGCCATGTCCGAGACGGTACGCTCACACGGCCGGGTCATCTGCCTGGACGATCCATCGCATCCGTTGGAGGTATTGTACGAACCAACGGCCAAGACCGCCTTCCTCTTCAACTTCGATTACTATGGCTGGGTGAAGAGCGTCGCGCTGGCCGTCGCCGGCGACGTGCTGGAGGATGAACATCAGATCTATTCGGTGCACGGGGCTGCCCTGGACATCGATGGAAAGGGCATAACGCTCATCGCCCCGTCGAAAACAGGCAAGACAACCCACTCCTGGGGGCTATTGCGCAGCAAGGCCGCCAGGTTGGTGACCGACGATTGGTATTTCGTCCGCCTATCGGACCGCCGCCCCATGGCCTTCGCATCGGAAAAGAACTGCTACATCGATGCGGACATCGGCACGATATGGGATGAATATCGCGATCTGGTCGAGAAGGCCAAGTTCGACAACAAGCAGCGGGCGGTGGTCAACGTGCGCTGGGTGGCCGGAAAGGGTTCCGTGATCCCCATGACCACCATACATGAGGTGGTCCTGCTGCGCCGGGACCGCAGCGATCCTGAGCAAGTACGGGAGCTTTCCCCGGACGAGGCTTGGGAGTACCTGGTGGCCAACGACCTCTGCAACCCGCACCAGATGGTGCGCGACGAGCGCAAGATGCGATTGCGGGAGAGGTTCTTCCGCCAGTTCCTCTCCCAGGCCAAGGTGCACCTGGTGAACACCACCGCTTCGCCGGCGGAGACCCAGGAAGTCATCCGCCGCCTCGTCCAGTAAGGCGGGGAAAGGCTGATTTATCCCGCATCCCCATCCGAAGGATATGACCAAGGTCTTGCTCTCCATGATGGGCCGCAGCGTGTGGGGTCTCTTCAATTCGGTGTGGGCCTCCGTACGGCAGTTCGATTTCCTGCCTGACCATGTATACGTTCTGACGGTAGGGTGCGACACGGCCAAGGCGGCCATTGCCCGGGAGATGCTGCTCATCCTTCTGAGGGAGCACGGTTCCAAGGCGGAGGTCGAACTGGTGAACGTACCTGGCAACGACATAAGGGAGATCGGCCGGGTCGCCGGGGAGATCATAACCCGGGAAAAGGAGCTCGGGAACGAAGTGGCGGTGGACGTGACGCCAGGGACCAAGGGGACGGTGCTCGGTACCGTGCTGGGGGCGGGCAAGGTCAAGGTGGACCACATTTTCTACCTGTACATCGAATCTCTACAGAACGCCTCCCGTCCCTATCTGGAAATACCATTGGAGCTGCAGCATTCCCACGACCTCCTGCAGGAGGTGCGATGATGGATGCGGACAAGGACTTCCTGACCGTCGTGCTGAACGAGGCCCGAATGGCCGGCAAGGGTAACATCGTCGTTCACTCCGACCTGCTTGACCTGGACCTGATGGCGGTCGACCTGGAACGGAAGACGGTGCAGTGGGTGGTCAGGGAGGGTGACTACGACGCCGCCCTGTCCCAGGTGACACGGTCCCTGGGAGAATCGTTGGTGCATGACATGCCCACCTTCCTGGACCTGCGTGAGGCGCTGCAGTCGTCCATGTTCCTTCCCCCTACGAACCTGTCCGAGCTGCTGTCCGAGATCTACAATATGACCGAGAGGAAGAAGGACCCTTACCGATTTCCCAAGCAGATGTGCTTCAGCGTGGATACCAACCTCCTGTACCGTCGACTGTTCTCCCGCCTTCTCCTGGCGGGCTCCGCCTGCGGAGTGCGAAGGTTCGACCCGGAGAAGGTGCAGGTGATCGTTCCCGCCCTGGCGGAAGAGGAGCTGTCCCGACGCGTAGGCCGGAAATACGATCGTCGAGACATGGAGGAACTGAAGAGGGCATTGAAGGACAGGACCGTGGTCGACGACCTGTTCAACTGCCTTTACAAACATGGCCGGAAGGCCATGAACGGACAGACCGAAGTGGCCCTGCTCAAGGAACGATACAACTGCTGGTCCGCGCAAGGCGGCAGGTTCGACGACGACAAGGAACTGAGGGACGACGAGATGCTGCGTTCCCTGGCCGAAGAGGTCTACGAGCAGAAGATGGAGGTGCTCTTCCTGACCAATGATGATAAGACCAGGGCTCACGCCAATGCTCACAAGGTCCCTTCCCTGGTAATCGGCTATCCCTACGATGTCCCTACAAGCCTGACCTATGACCCCTGGCTTTTAACGGAACTGCTGTATGACCTCAGCCTTCTCCATATCTCCATATCTTTGAAGGGGACAGGGGTCAAGGTCCGGGGGGAGTGGATGGGCAAGACCGTGGAGGACTACCGGAACGAGCGTCTGAGGATATGGGCCGCGGAGGACTCGACGATCGGCAAGGTTCTTAGAACGGATCTAAACATCGTCAAAGAGGTCAAAGAACGATTTCCTTGGCGCGAACTACGATAGGACGTCGAATAAAAAAGTGATAGCCATACGTTTTTCGGTGAGAACATTTTTTTCTTTGAAATCCAACTGGTTAACGACCTAAAGACCGGTCAAGTCAGGGGGAATGATTGGAATGAAGCTCAAGCCTGGTTTGGCGATCGAGAGATCAAAACCACTTTCCCGACCCTTTATTTATAAATTATAAAGGAGCCCCCGCAAAACGATTTATGGTGGGGAAGTTGGAGAAGGTCCGCGGGGACTCCCGTTCTACCAATTTGATTTTCGATTATAAAAGGTGTGCGCTAATAGTAACGTATCTGATAAAACTGTCAATGCCAGTATCATTGGGTTCCCGCTGTCCATTCATCATATGGCACTTGTCTCCCCGGTCTATGGGCCGGTAAAGAGACCTAGGTGGTTCGATCGGTGCCGAGGTCCCTCCTCTCGCTTCCCACCGCATCACTTCTATGGGCCGTATAGGAAAAGGTTTTCAAGAAAGAAGCGTTCCTCTTCTGGTGAAGACCTGATGGCTGTCCTCACAATACATCAGCCTTATATAGGAAAATATGAATGTAGCCATCCCGTCGCTATACTTTAGCATAGGTGATATGATATGGCCAGAAAGCCGGCAAGGATGTACAGGAGACTCACGGGACAGGCCTTTACCCGCAGGGAATACATGGGTGGCGTGCCCGCACTGAGGATCAACACTTTCGATCTGGGGATCACCAATGGCGATTTCCCGGTTACCATCAACCTCAAGGTCAAGGAGACATGTCAGATCAGACACACCGCCATGGAGGCTGCCCGTATAGCATGCAACAGGGTGATGTCCAGGACACCCGGTGGTAACTATCACCTGAAGTTCAGGATATATCCTCACCACGTGCTTAGGGAGAACAAGCTAGCCACCGGAGCCGGTGCTGATCGTATCTCCAGCGGTATGAGGAACTCTTACGGCAAGAACGTGGGCACCGCCGCTCGGGTCCATGCCGGACAGATAGTTCTCACCATGAGGATACCCACCTCGAATTTCGCAAGCGCCAAGACGGCGTTGTGGAAGGCATCCCTCAAGCTGCCCACCCCCTGCTTCATTGAGATCGTGAAGGGTGCTGAGCTGGTGAAGTAGAACCCCTTTCCAAAATCCCTTTATCCATTCTCATTTTTTGCTTGCAAGCATTAATTATCCCTAAGCAATTTACACCGAAGGGAAGAACTTGGACGTTGACACCTTATTTCTGGCCGGGGGCGCCATCATCTTCACAGGTTTCATTTCCAACTACCTGTTCAGGCGGTTCAAGGCTCCAGATGTCCTGATACTGATGTTCCTCGGCATGATCATGGGGCCCGGTGCCATCGGTCTCATCTCCAGCGATGTGGCCCAGAACATGGAGGCGGTAACCCCATACGTGGCCTCCCTGGCCCTGGCGGTCATCATGTTCCAAGCTGGAATGGACCTGCACATCGGAGAGGTCGTGAGGTCATTCAAGAGATCGCTAATCCAGACGGTAGTGGCATTCGCCGCCTCCATGTTGGTGACGACCGTGCTCTGTCTAGTGCTTACCGACTGGAACCTTAACACATGCCTTTTGCTGGGGGCGATCCTGGGCGGAACTAGCGGTGCCATAGTCATTCCCATGGTGTCCGGCCTGGGAATATCTAAGTCCGTGAAGATGATCCTGACCTTGGAGTCGGCCATCACTGATGTGCTGGTGATCGTCATCGCCACCTCCATAATCGTGTTCATGAGCCAGGACGGGGCGGACATCACCTCCGGTGTCAGCCTGCTGGTGATATCGTTCTTGGTCTCCATCATGATAGGGGTCATCGCCGGGCTGGTGTGGACGCGCGTGCTCCTGCGTCTGAGCGCCCAACCATTCTCCTACATGATCACCATCGCCGCCATGTTGCTGGTGTTCGCCATCACGAACTTCCTGGTCGATAAGGCCGGTGGCGGAGCCATCGCGGTACTGGTCTTCGGTCTGACCCTCGGCAACCGAAGCGAGTTTGTCCGCATATTGAAGATCAAGGAGGAATGCTATTCCCTGGAGGACAAGGTCAAACGTTTCCACGATGAGATATCGTTCCTGATACGCACGTTCTTCTTCGTCTACCTGGGATTGGTGGTGACCACCATCGCCTTCACCGCATGGTACATACTATTGAGCCTCATCATATTCCTAGGCCTGCTCGTCGCCCGCTATATCTCCATGAGGCTGGCCGATAACTGCATCGGGCTGGACGACAGGGACCAGATGGGCCTTTTCTACATGATGCCCCGTGGCCTGGCCGCTGCGGTCATGGCCTCCATCCCCTTCTCCTATCCATCGGTGTTCAGTGAGGTCACTGCCGGTTCCATTCTTGGCGTCACGGTCATGGTGGTCCTGCTCACTACCGCATTGGCATCGGTGGGCGCCTTCTACCTGGAACTGCACATAAGACGTCAGAACAAGAACGGCAATGGGCAGAGGGCAGGGGGCAGAACATGATGGACCTTCAGACCGAAAAGGCCGTCGAGGAGATCAGGAAGCGCGGGGCGGTCGTGGTCGGATTGCAGATGCCCGAGGGCCTAAAGGTCCGAGCGAGGGAGATGGCCAGAGAGCTGGAGGAGGCCACCGGTTGCGAGGTGGTGATCGTCGGTGACCCTTGCTATGGAGCATGCGACCTGAGGTCGTTCGAGGGAATGGACCTGCTGGTACACGTCGGTCATGCACCGATACCCGACCTGACGCCAAAGGTCCCCACGGTGTTCCTGGAGGTGCGAATGGACTTCGACGTTCGCACGGGATTGCAGGGCGCAATGGACCGAATCGCCTCCAAGGTGGGGTTGGTAGCCACCGCGCAGCATCTGCATCTTCTCCCTTCGATCGAAAAGATGCTTACCGAGAACGGCCGTGAAGTGCATATCGGAAAGGGAGATGCCCGGACGGCCTCTCCGGGTCAGGTGCTGGGATGCAACGTCAGCTCCGCTCATGCCGTGGAAGGTTCGGTGGAGCAGTTCATCTTCATAGGTAGCGGTTACTTCCACCCCTTGGCGGTGGCGTTAGGCACCGGCAGGCCAGTGCTGTGCCTGGACCCTTACCGGGGAATGGTGGACGACCTGCAGGAGATGAGGGACAAGGTCCTGCGGCAACGCTACGCTGCCATGGCCAAGGCCCAAGAGGCCAAGGACTGGCTGGTGCTGGTGTGCGACCGGTCTGGTCAACGCAGGATGACATTGGCAAGGAAATGCCGCGATATGCTGCGGGAGAGGGGGATGAAGGCAGAGGTCCTTTTACTGAACGAGGTAAGGGCCGAGGCGCTGTTGCCCTATCGGGCGGAGGCGGCGGTGAGCACCGCCTGCCCGCGATTGGCCATCGATGACGGTCCGCACTATCCGATACCGCTCCTCACCCCCTGGGAGCTGGAGATGGTACTGGGGGTTCGGAAAATGGACGATTATCGCCTGGACCAGATACTGGAAGGGGACACACCATGCTAAATCTAATATGAGAAGCGGAATGAAGGTGTCCGTGCCCGATGGTTCTAGGAACGGCGCGAAATTGAGAGCGGATATCAAAACATATCTGTCCAAGGGGATCGACGACCATCAGACCGATCACCTCAAATTACTGGGAAACGAAGTCTCCCGTTCTCGCTCCTCGCCGATATACGGGGAGGGCTACGGCGACATCAAGGATTGGGAGGACCTCGACCGACTTCCGGCCATAGGCTACGACAATCTGGACCGCGCCTTCAAGGAACATGGTCTGGAACGTTCCTTGCTGGTCCCGGCGGACCGTTACTATCACACCTCCGGGTATACCGGGGTCTCGAAGCGGATATACTACACCGCCTCGGACGTTGAATGGATGGCGAACAACTACGCACTGTTCGGTCATCTGATCGGGATGCGTCATGCCATGACCGGTTGGAACATCGCCGGCGAGGAACCGCTGGTCTCCGGTCCGACCTTGGCCAGCGCCGGCAAGGTACTGGGGCTCGATATTCTATCCACGCTTCTGGTGCAGGACACCGACCTCCGCCGAGCAGTCTCTAAGGCATCCAAGGTCGATCGGTTCGATATCATGGCCGGCACTCCATTGCTGTTCTACATCATCGGGCGCATGGCGCACGATCCCGATTATCTGCGGTCCATGATCGAGAGGGCGGCGCACAACAACTATCATCTTCCAGGCCCCCTGGCGAAATTGGTCTCCCATCTGATGATGGTCGGCATAGACCTCGAAGATCTGAAACGCAATGTGCGCAATGTGCGTCTGGCCATAACCTACGCCGAGCCTTTGAGCCCCTACCTGAAGGGGCTGGGCGATTACTATCCTCAAATGAAGGCGTACGATGTGCTGGGAAGTACCGAGTGCCCCCTTATCGCCTCGCAATACCGTTTTGCCCAGGAGGGCCTGCAGCTATTCCTTCCGGGGGTGGTGGCGGAGATCGCCGATCCTCGGGACGTGGCAACGTCCAAGAAGAACGGCACGCCACTGAAGGCCGTTCCCTGGCCTGACTGGCGTCCCGGTCTGAAGGGTGAGCTGCTGATCAGTCGTCCCGGCGAATGCCTTCCTTTGATACGATACGCCACCGGGGACCTGATCGAGGTCCTGGACCCGAAATGCTCCACCGACATCATGCTGGACGACGGTCCCTTCGCGGTCATATCCCCTTCCATCAAGGTCATGGGGCGCTCCGTGGACACCCTCGATTTCGAGGCCCAGGATGAAAGCGGCAACTATCTTGGATGCAAGATATACTCCCGTCATATCAACGAGGCGCTGCAGCGTTCGGACAACGTCAGGTGGTGGGAGCTTTTCGACGTGGGGGAACGACCTTCACGATTGGTGTTCGTCATAATCCCGGAGCATTCGGTCGTAGACATGGAGGCCTTCCACAAGGACCTGGAAAGGAGGTTGCTGCACGAATGCAATGACCTGCTCGGAACTCTAAGGATAGGACGTGACCTGGACCGATTGCAGATATTGGTGGCGGAACCGTCGGCCTACGATCACATCCAGGCCGAGATCGAAGCCCGGGCCAAGGCCGGCCGCTCGCTTGGCCAGCTCAAACCCAGGCACATATTCCGATATGAGGATGAAACGGAGTTCCAGAAGATACTGGAAGGTAGGATGCGGTAGGCTAGGCGTCGGGTAGGAAGTGAAATGCCGGGTGATGATGAAATTAATATATCCGAAGGAGGGAATCACCCTTCATGCTTGCCCCTGAGCAAATTTTCATGAGGGCCAGGGATAACCGGGCCCGGGTAGGCATAGGTCTCGGTAACGACGCCCGCAAGGTGAAGGGCACCGCACGTTCGGCGATGAAGAAAGGTTACGCTGAAGTGATCATCTTCGATTCCCCCGATGAAATGATCAAGGCCTTGGCCAAAGGCGAGGTGCAGGCGGCGGTGCGGGGCGATCTCAGCGCCAACGAGACCATGGTGGCGATCAAACGGCAGTTCGGCCTCGAACATATACTGCGGGCGGCCCTGATGCAGCCCAAAGGGGGGAAGATGTTCTTCCTGGCCCCGGTAGGCGTAGACGAGGGTGGGGACATCGAGAGCAAGATGGAGATCATCAGGCTCTCCGCAAAGCTCTTCGCCTCCATCGGGGAGGAGATGCAGGCCGGCGTGCTCTCCGGAGGCCGCATAGGGGACATGGGGAGGAGCGAGGAGGTGGACCGCACCATCCGCGAAGGTTTGGAACTGGAGGCGCTCGCCAAAAGGGAAGGCTATGCCGTGGAGCATTGCCAGATCCTCATAGAGGATGCGGTCAGGACCAAGAATCTGATCGTCGCTCCTAACGGGATAACCGGCAACATCATCTTCCGCACGATGCATCTGGTGGACGGCTGCGTCTCCATGGGCGCTCCCATATTGAACCTGGAACGGATATTCGTGGACACTTCGCGGGCTAAAAGGTGCTACACGGACTCCATCGCCCTGGCCTCGGCCCTGGTCGTCAAGGGAAAATGATTATTGGGTATAACAGACAATTAGGTATTGGTACTGAGATGAGATTGGAGATAGACGGGGAATTCGCTGGGATACGCTTCTCGGCATGTCATTTCATCGCCGGCCACCAAAAGTGCGGCAGGCTTCATGGTCACACGTATGTGGTCAGCCTCAAGCTTCATGGAGAGGTGGGCTCGGACGGCATGATGATGGACTTCATACCGTTGAAGCGGGAGATGAGGGTCATCGCGGACCAACTGGACCATCGGGTGCTCATACCGGCCAACTCCAAGAAGCTCACCATTTCGCAGGGTGAGGAGATCATCATCAGGACAGATGACAAGAAGTACGTCCTGCCCAAGGAGGACGTTGTGCTGCTGCCGACCGAGGAGAGCAGTGCCGAAGAGCTCAGCCGTTTCATACTTACGAAGATCCTGGAACTGGTGAACTTCCCTTCCAACGTGAAAGAGGTGGAGGTAGGGGTGCACGAGGAGCTGGGGCAGAGCGCCTGGGTCAATCAGAGGTTGGAGGGTAGTAAATGAAATCGATATGCTTATTATCGGGCGGACTAGATTCCACAGTGACCATGGCCTACGCGATTCGCGAAGGGTTCGAAGTGACGGCCCTGACCATCAACTACGGGCAGCGCCACAAAAAGGAACTGGAGGCCGCCAAGGCCGTCGCCAAACATTACGGGGTCCCCCATGTCATCATGGAAATACCCCTCACCTCCTTCCATAGCGCCCTGACCGATCCCTCGATACCGGTGCCGGACCGCGCCGCCGATCTAATCGGTTACGATATCCCGGACACCTATGTGCCGGCCAGGAACATCATCTTTCTGAGCGTCGCCGTCGGTATGGCCGAAAGTATCGGTGCAAGCCGCATCTTCATCGGGGCGAACTCCATCGACTATAGTGGCTACCCCGACTGCCGGCCGGAGTTCTTCCTGGCGTTCGAGCAGATGCTGGAGGTTGGCACGAAATCCGGAACACTGGGACATCCAGTGAAGGTGGAGCACCCCATTTTGCGCAGGACCAAGGCCGAGATCGTCAAATTGGGAATGATGCTCGAGGCACCACTGAACCTTACCTGGAGCTGCTACCGCGGTGGAGAGAAGGCCTGCGGGCACTGCGATTCCTGCGTCCTCCGCCTCAAAGGATTCGAGGAGGCCGGTTTCACAGATCCGATCCCCTACGAGGAATAGGATGCTGGTCAACGAGGTGTTCCTCTCCATCCAGGGAGAAGGCCGGACCATGGGGCTGCCGACGGTGTTCGTCCGCCTCACCGGATGCAATCTGAGCTGCCGCTGGTGTGATACGCGCTACGCGAACCAGGAGGGCGAGGAGCTTTCACTGGGACAGGTGCTGGAGAGAACGCTGTCCTTTGATGTGCGTCATATTTGCCTGACCGGAGGGGAGCCGCTATGGAACCCGGGGTCGCATTCTTTGATCGCCGCCCTGCTGGAGAAAGGCAAGCATGTGACCCTGGAGACCAATGGGTCCATCTCATTGGAGGGGCTGCCCGATCATCCGCAGCTCCTGGTCAGCATGGATTACAAATGCCCGTCCTCCGGAGAGGAGGGCAGCATGTGCCTGGGCAATCTGGAACGATTGAGGCCGAAGGACCAGTTGAAGTTCGTGGTCTCAGACCAAAAGGACCTTGAAAGGGCGGAAGCAGTGGTTCGACAATATTGTCCTTGCTGTCCGGTCATATTCACCCCCGTTGGCGGACTATCCCTGGAACCAGTGGTCTCGTTCGTGTTGTCCCGGGGATTGGAGGTGCGGGTGCTGCCCCAACTGCACAAGATCATATGGGGTGAACGCCGCGGGGTGTGAGGCGCGCCAGGGGTTAGCAATAATTAAATAATATGTTTCCGGTTCACATCCCATACATACGAGGTATGATGATGAGCATCAAATTCGTGGACGGATACGTTCTTTTGCGTGCTTAAAGTGGCTCATCGCTTCAACCTCGGATGTGAGAGGTGGTTTTAGTGACCGAACTTCGATCGTCATGTAGTCAGAACTCCAATGCTCGTGGGCCAGAGGCTAACCGGATATTCACCAGTCATTTCAACCGGTTCGCTTTGGACTCGTCCACACCATCTTCAGTGGAGATACTGGACACCACTCTGCGTGACGGAGAGCAGACCCCCGGGGTCGCGCTCTCACTGGAGGATAAAGTACGCATAGCCCAGATGCTGGACGATCTGGGCGTCGACGTCATCGAGGCCGGGTTCCCCCGGACATCCAAGGGGGAGCAGGATGCCATCCGCAAGATCTGCTCGCTGGGCCTGAACGCCAAGATATGCGGACTGGCCAGATGCTCGAAGCAGGACATCGATTCGGCGGTCGACGCCGGTGTCAACTACGTGCACGTCTTCATCGCCACATCCGAATCTCACATGAAGAACAAGCTGAAGATGACCAAGGAGGAGGTGCGCTCCCGCGCCGTAGAGGCGGTGGAGTACGCCAAGTCCCGTGGGGTGATCGTCGAGTTCTCCTGTGAGGACGGCACCCGCACCGAGCTCGAGTTCCTGAAGGAGATGCACATGGCGGTCCAGGAGGCCGGCGTGGACAAGATCAACCTGCCGGACACCGTAGGTACCATGTCACCCGCGGCCATGGAATATCTGGTCTCCGAGGTCATGAGGGTGACCCGCGTGCCGCTATCGACGCACTGTCACGACGATTTCGGAATGGCCACCGCCAATTCGCTGGCAGCGGTGCGAAAAGGCGCGCGCCAGGTCCACGTCTGCGTCAACGGGCTGGGGGAGAGGGCCGGCAACGCCGCCCTGGAAGAGGTGGTCATGGGGCTCCTGGCATTCCTGAACGTACGTACTAACATCGACACCCGGAAACTGGGCATGGCATCCAAGACCGTGGCCCGCCTGACCGGTATGCCGATATCGGACAACAAGGCCATCGTGGGCAACAACGCCTTCGCCCACGAGTCGGGCATCCATGTGCACGGCGTGCTCAAGGACCCCTCCACCTACGAAGCGTTCAGCCCCGAGCTGGTGGGCATGCAGCGCAACATCGTCATGGGCAAGCACACCGGCGCCCACTCGGTCAAGGAGAAGCTTTCCGAGTACGGCATCTCGCTAACCGATAATCTGCTGGCCGACGTGGTCGATAAGATCAAGAGGCTGGCCGAGAGCGGCAAGAACGTGGACGATGCCGAACTCGTGGCGTTAGCGCTGCACATCGCCGGCCGGGTGGATAAGGAGAGGCGTCACGTCAAGCTCAAGGAGTTCACGGTGTTCACCGGCATGAACATCACCCCCACATCCACCGTGGTGGTGGACATCGACGGGGTGCTGACCAGGTCCTCGGACGTTGGTATCGGACCGGTCGATGCCGCCCTGAACGCCATCCGTTCCGCGGTCAGCAAGAACATTTCGCTGACGGAATACCGGCTCAGCGCCATCACCGGGGGCAGCGACGCCCTATGCGAGGTCACGGTCAAGCTCAAGCTGAACGGTGACCAGAAGGTCATGTCGGTGGGCAAGAGCATCGGTTCGGACATAGTCCTCACCAGCGTGGACGCGGCCATGGAGGCCATCGACCGTCTGATGGCCAGGCAAAAACTTTAGGAGTGATAAAATTGAGAACGAGCCATCCCAAGACCATATCGGAAAAGATCTTGTCAATGAAGTCCGGGAAGGACGCCCGGGCAGGTGACATAGTCGAAGCGGAGGTGGACCACGTCATGGTCAACGATGTGACCGGTCCCCTGGCCTTCCAGGAGTTCGAGGCATTGGGCTGCGAACCGGTGCGGGATAAGATCGTGCTCATCCCGGACCACTTCGTGCCCAACAAGGACGTGGCCTCCGCTCAGCAGGCCAAAGAGATGCGGGAGTTCGCCAAGCGCTGGGACATTCGCAACTATTTCGAGGTCGGCCGGGGAGGCGTATGCCACCAGGTCATGCTGGACCACGGCTTCGCCTATCCTGGCGCCCTGGTGGTAGGCGCCGATTCGCATACCTGCACCTACGGCGGAGTGAACGCCTTCTCCACTGGCGTGGGCAGTTCCGAGGCGGCGGCGGTGTTCGCCACCGGGCGTCTCTGGTTCAAGGTGCCGGGGTCCATTCGCATCCTGCTCAAAGGCCGGCCGTCCAAATACGTGGGCGGCAAGGACCTGGTGCTGAAGATCATCAGCGACATCGGCGTTGATGGGGCGACGTATAAGACATTGGAGTTCGGGGGGACCGGCGTGGCGGCGCTGAGCGTGTCCGACCGTCTGTCCGTCTCCAACATGGCCATCGAGGCCGGTGGCAAGGCGGGCATATTCCCCTGTGACGCGGCCACGGTGGCGTACATGAAGACGGTGCGCAAGGAAGGGTTCAAGGCGACCTTCGCCGACGATGGAGCCGTTTACGAACGCACCCTGGAATACGACCTATCCGAACTGGAGAGCATGGTCGCCCTGCCGCACCTGCCTAGCAACGGGAAGCCGGCCAGTGAGGTGGACGTGGAGATCGACCAGGCCTACCTGGGATCCTGCACCAACGGACGGATAGAGGACCTGCGCATAGCCGCCGAGGTCATGCGCGGAAAGAAAGTGCACCCCAACGTCAGGATGATCGTGGTGCCCGCTTCCGTCAAGGTGTTCGAGCAGGCCCTGGACGAGGGGCTGGTCGCCGAGTTCTCCCGCGCCGGGGCCTTCGTCTCCGGCCCCACCTGCGGCGCCTGCCTGGGAGGGCACATGGGGATATTGGCTCCCGGGGAGCGCTGCGTCAGCAGTACCAATCGCAATTTCATTGGCCGAATGGGACATCGTGATTCCAAGGTCTACCTTGCCGGACCGGCAGTGGTGGCCGCCTCGGCCGTCAGGGGAAGGATCACCGTCCCGCAGGACCTGGAGGGCTGAGATGAAGAACGTAAAGGGCAAGGTATGGGCGTTCGGCGACCACGTGGACACGGACCAGATAATTCCAGCTGAACGATTGACCAGTGATAACAACGCGCGCCTGGGCACCTTCGCGTTCGAGAAGGTCCGCCCCGAGATGGCCAAGCAGGTGAAGGAAGGGGATGTCATCGTGGCCGGACGCAACTTCGGCTGCGGCTCCAGCAGGGAGCACGCTCCCCGGGCGCTGCTGCAGATGGGCATCTCCTGCGTGGTCGCTCAGAGCTACGCAAGGATATTCTATCGCAATTGCATTAACACCGGGTTGCTGCCAGTGGAGTGCACGGTGGAGGCCGACGATGGGGACACCCTCTCCGTGGACTTCGATAAGGGCGTGATCGTCAACGAGACCAAGGAGAAGGAATGGAGCTTCGCCCCCTTCCCCGAGTTCGTCCAGGACCTCATCGACAAGGGCGGCCTCATGGCCAAGATCAAGGAGGAAAAGAGATGTTCAAGATAGCGGTACTGCCGGGAGACGGCATAGGTCCGGAAGTGGTGGCCGAGGGGATCAAGGTCCTCGACGTCCTGTCGGAGAACTATTCGGTAGAGTTCGATTACCAGGAGTTCGAGATCAATTCAGAACGTTATCTGCGAACCGGTGACCTGCTCACCGCCAACGACGTGGAGCAGCTGAAAAAGTTCGATACCATCTTCCTGGGCGCCATCGGCGACGAACGGATCAAGCCCGGCGTGCTGGAGAAGGGCATACTGCTGGAGCTGCGTTTCACCTTCGATCAGTACATCAACCACCGCCCCGCCCCGCTGTGGAAGCCCTTCGGACGGTTGAAGCGGGACGTGGACTTCAATATCGACGTGTTCCGAGAGAACACCGAGGATTACTACATAGGCGCTGGTGGGCGGATATCCAACGGCAAAGGGGCCATCGACCTGCGTGTGAAGCGTCATCTCTATGATCTGAAGGCCCGCCTGGAGGTCAACGCCGATGCTGCGGACGATTACGCCTTCGAGATAGGCATGATGTCCCGGCGCAACATCGATCGCTTCGCCGACTTCGTGATCGACAACGTCAAGATGTTCGGCGAGAAGTACCTCACCGTAGTGGACAAGGCCAACGTCTGCAGCAACATCTACGGTCTGTGGAGGGAAGTGTGGACCGAGAAGTGCCGCAGGGCCGGAATCGAACTGGGCTTCATGTACGTGGACGCGATGTCCATGGCCCTGGTCAAGAACCCGGACAAGTTCCGGGTGATCGCCACGCCGAACATGTTCGGCGACATCCTCACCGACATGCTGGCCGAAGTGACCGGAGGGTTGGGGCTTGCGCCAGGAGGCAACATCAACCCCCAGGGCATCTCCATGTTCGAGCCGGTGCACGGCTCCGCCCCCAAGTACCGGGGCATGGACCGCATCAATCCGATAGCCACCATACTGGCGACCAAGATGATGTTGGACAACCTGGGACGCAGGGACCTGGGACAGGTAATAAACGACGGGGTGCGCAACGTTCTCGACCAGGGAATATACACCCAGGACCTGGGCGGAACGGCGAAGACGCACGAGGTCGGTGACGCCGTGGTCGAGGCCATTCGCCGGTCGAAGAAGTAACGACAGGAGGAGGTCCTCAGGTCCTCGTCGAAAAACCCCTTCCGGTATTCCTTTTTTAGTCCTCGATCGAGACCTAGATAAAAATACCCCAATTATCAGATGGACGACGGTCGTTCAGTCATGTTAAATATCATCCATATATTTTCGGAGGGCCATGACACTGACGAGGTCCGCCTATCTGACGGTAAGCGTGGCAGGGATGCTGCTGGTCGCCGGCCTGATAGGTTTCTGGATGGCGCCGGGAGAGGCCCAGGAAAGCGACGAGTATTTTCAGTATTCCACCTACGGGAGATTGGTCTCCGGGGGATATGACGGGTCGCTGACCATCAGCCAAATGATGGACCACGGTGATTTCGGGATCGGCACCACCGAGGGTATCGCCGGTGAGATGATCATCTACGATGGAACGCCTTATCTGGCAGATACGGACCTGCGACCCGTGAAGATACCGGACCAGACGATCACGCCGTTCGCCATGGTCACATACTACGATGCCGATCGTTCATTCCTGATATCATCGGAGACCAACTATTCCGTTCTCCGGACGATCTTGGATGGAGAGGTCCCGGTCCAAGGGCAGGTCTACGCCTTCATGATCGAGGCGCATTTCGAGTCGATAACTGTGCGCAGCATTCCCGCCCAGGTTCAACCATATCCGCCATTGGTCGATGTCATCGCCAACGAGACGGTGATGGAGTTCCACGACCTGAGCGGAGTGATGATCGGTTTCCGCATGCCTTCGGACCTGGGTGAGGTGAACGTTCCCGGCTACCACTTCCACTTCCTCAGCGAGGACCTGACGGTAGGCGGCCACGTTCTGGAGTTCAGCTTCACGGAAGCCTCGGTCGGCATGGACCAGATGGAGACGATCAACGTGACGTTGCTCGCTCCCTAAGGATATCAGAATAGGTCTTGGCGGTCCGCTTGGCCATCTCGTCCCAGGAGAACGCGTCCATTCTCCCCCGGGCCGCCTGGCCAAGCTCCTTCCTTTTTTTCTCATGGCCGCGCAGATCCTTCATGGCCATGGCCAAAGCGGCAGGGTCCCCGGGCGGAACCAATACTCCGGCGTCGCCCACCACCTCCGGCAGCCCTCCGGTGTTCGAGGCGATTACCGCCTTGCCGTAGGACATGGCCTCCGCCGCCACCATGCCGTACGCCTCATGGATGGAAGGCACCACGAACATGCTGCAGCCGCTCATCATCCTGGCCTTCTCCTTCTCGCTCACGCGGCCTAGGAACTCCACCCTGTCTCCCAGCCCAAGCTTGCCGGTCAGTCGTTCCAGGCGTTTGCGGTCCGGTCCGTCTCCGCAGATCTTCAGTTTTCCGTCGAACGTTCCCATGGCCTCAATGAGATGATCGAGGCCTTTCAAACGCACGATGCGACCTAGGGAAAGGACGTAGTCGCCGTCGTTCAAGCTGGCTTCCGGGATCTCCACCCCGTTATAGATGGTGACCAGCTTGTCCTCGTCAAAACCCCGCGCCGCCACATCCCTGCGCATGTAATCGGATACGCATATCACCCTGGCGAACTTTGGAAGATGGCGCATGAAGAGGCGGTCGTTGATCTCGCTCATATAGTGGGTGAGCCCCACTCCCTCTCCCAAGGTATTGTGGCAGGTGTAGACCTTGGGTCCCTGGAAATTCAGCACGCCGCGCGTAAGTGAGGACGCCCAGCGGTAATGCAGGTCCACCAGGTCAGGCTTCAGTTCTCGAATGGCATCCCCGATCCCGGAGATGTGGGCGTATGGGGGGTTGTAGATATTGACGAACCTGGTAGGCAGGCGAATGACGGTGTATCCGTCCATCTCCTCCCTTTCCTTCGTGTTCGGGAGCCGGCTGGTGAGAATGAAGACCTCATGCTCCTTTCCCAATC
The DNA here is from genome assembly GCA_035527755.1 of Methanomassiliicoccales archaeon. NCBI lineage: Archaea > Methanobacteriati > Thermoplasmatota > Thermoplasmata > Methanomassiliicoccales > Methanomassiliicoccales archaeon. The sequence continues at coordinate 25,930 of DATKZX010000017.1, forward strand.
GGGAACAGATGTGATGCAGGCGATGCTCGATGCCCCCTATGAAAGGGTAGTGGAAGGCGTTGACCTGCACTATTCGCACATTACCCTCCTCTCACATATCGATCTGCCGGCTCATCTCCCTCGGCATGTACATGGGCCGGAACGGCATGTCGCCGATCTCCGACCTTACACGCTCGATGAGCTGGTCCAGGGTCATTTCCACGTTCTTGTTCTGCGCCCGGTCGTAGACCATCAGCGCATCGGAGGCCACCTCCTTGTCGCCTATGACGACCGCGTAGGCCACCCAATCCTGTTTGGCCGCCCGGACCTTCTTGCCCACGGTCTCGGAGCGATCGTCCAGGCCCACGCGGATCTGGGCCTTCTGTACCTTGTCGGCCATCTCCCTGGCCTTGTCCAGGTGGCTCTCGGAAACGTTCATGAAGCGTACCTGTTCCGGTATCACCCAGGTGGGCAGCGTGCCTAGTTTTCCCTGGGTCTCCATTCCCACCGCGGTGTCGAAGAGCATGTAGAGGTAACGTTCGATGGTCCCGATGACCGCGGTGTGCAGTATGATCGGGTAGATCTTCTTCCCTTCCTCATCGGTGTAGGTGATGCCGAAGCGCTGGGCGTTCCCCACGTCGATCTGCACTGTGCCTATCTCGCGGGCGCGTTTCAGATCGTCCAGGATGTGATACTCGATATTGACCGTCCAGTAATAGTTGATGCCTTCGGGATAGAAGTGCAATAACGCCGGTCTGTCGTGCTTCCGCACGATGTCCATGAGCATTTCCTTGTGCTGAATGTAGGCGTTCCAAGAGGAGAAGTTGACCAACATCTCGTAATCGCGACCCAGGTCGTTCGCCTCCTTGTAGATGCGCTCGTCCAGGCGGCTGAACCAGTCCTCCGATTCGGGGATGTCGGTGCACACCACGTGCAGGTCCGGCATGTTCATGCGCCGGGTACGGAAGCACAGCATGGTCTCCCCGGACTGTTCCAAGCGATATGAATCGGCCACTTCGAACGCGCCGAACGGAAGCACCTTGTAGCTGATGTTCCAGAGGCGCATCATGGCGAACTGCTGGTGACAGGCGGCGTATCTCAAGACGAAGTCGCGCTTCTCTCCCTTGATGACGTACAGCCTATCGCCGAACAACTTGGCGTGCTCGGCCACCGGTCCCTCGTCCATGCTGAACATGTTGGTCCCTCGGACGGTGTAGACCGGCAATGACATGGAATTGACGATGCGGGAGGAGTAATCGGCCACCAGGTCGAACATGAGGGCGCCCTTGGGCGAGAAGGCCATGTGTCCGGCGTCGCTCATGCTCTCCCAGTTGATGCCGAACTTCTTGCAGAGGCGGGTGTACTTGACCTCCCCGGTTGAAGGCCAGTCCTTCTTAAGGGCTTCCTTGTTCATCATGATGCGGAAGCACTCGCTGCCGCCATCAAAGTCCAACGGGGCGATCTCGGTGCCGTCGGGCATCAGCACGAGGAAGCGCTCCTCGCCCTTTGGTGCCTCCGGCTCCTCCTCTCCCTCGATCTCTCGGGACAGTTCCGAAAGGGGATGCCCCTTGCAGCTGATCTTGAACGCCTTGTACCAGCCGAACGGAGCGCGGTGAACGGACCAACCGGCGCCAGAGATGATGACCTCCATATCCCGTAGCATACGCTTACCGGTGGCCGCATCGGAAAGGTCCGGGCTCAGGTGGGCGTAGGGGTAGAGCATGATGCGCTCCGCTCCCACCTTCTCCGCGGTCTCCATGATGTCGCGGGACGCCTGGGAGGCGACAGCCTCCACCCGGTCCTGGTCCTTCTTCTCCACGGTGATGAAGGCTACCAGAACCTCTTCCATCCTGCCAGTCTTGTCCTGGTCGTCGATGGTTTCCGCCACCGGGGTGGGTTTTTTAACCTCGAACTCCATGAAATCGGCGTGTATGTAGAGGGTCCTCATCTTATCGCCTGATAGGGTATTTTCTGTAATGGTCCACGTATATAAATAAACGATTCCAGCGTCATGGATAGCTATAGCACGGATGGGTAGTATCCTGGTGGTAAGCAAGGTTTAAATTCAAGAAAACGTTTTGCCTGAATCGCATGGTTATGAGGTTCGATAGGCTGTCCAAGGATGTCGCGGGAGCCGTGAACGTCCTGCTCATTGTTCTGATCGGGGTGCTGATGGTCAGTGCCAGCACTGTGGTCATCGTATTGTATCAGGGAGGTCAGTCCGAGGGATCCAGCAGTGATCTGGTAACCGTAGGTCAGACCATCCAGGTCGATTACATCGGCAAATTGACCGACGGCAGGGTCTTCGATACCTCCAATTATTCCATCGCGATCAATGACGCCGCGTACCCAAAGACGCTCTCCTTCACCCTGCGTGACCAAACATCCTACACCCAATTGAGCTTCGAGGTCGGTGGCGGTCAGCTGATCGCCGGGTTCGATTCGGCGGTGGTGGGGATGCGCATTGGTGAGACCAAGGCCGTCACTCTAACATCCGATGAGGCCTACGGTCCGATGGACCTGGCCAAGCTGGTGACCTTCGATCTCACCGAGACCGTGCCGCTCCTGGAGACGTTCACCTCCGCTCAGTTCACCGCTGAATACGGTGTCGGTCCAGTAGCTGGATTGACAGTGACCGACCCCTCCTGGGACTGGCCCGTGACCGTGTTGGAGTACAACACGCAGTCTGACCGCGTGGTCGTCAAGAACACCCCGACGGTCGACACCGAGTACCACATCAACGGCGACAGCACCACCGGATGGGACGTGCTGGTTACCGATATCGACAGCACCTCTGACCTGATCACACTGGAGCACCAGCTGGTAGACGCTGACAGCGATTATATCATGGGTGTGGACGGCACCGGGACCTTTTTCATAACCCAGGTGGACGTGGAGAACGGCACTGCGGTGAAGAACTACAACAGTGAGCTGCTGGGAAAGAGCCTGGTGTTCATCATAACCATCTTTGCCATATTGGAATAGGGCAGCATCAACGGCGGTCCGCCCGCCATACTTTCTCTTTTTATACGGTCCATCGACCCTTTGATGAGGTCGTCATGGCCTAGCTTCCGTCAGGCCCCGGTCTCGACAAAGGAATGATGGCATTGGAGATCATGGGCGGCCGATACCGATCGTCTACGGGCGGTCAAGCCGTGAAAGGCATCCACTTCAAGGCAACGGACACTGTCCGCCCTCTCGGCTTGCCTTGCGCTTGCGGTAGGTGGACACGATCAAGCTCAGCGCCAGGATGGCCCCTACCATCACCAAGGTGATGTCCGCGGCCGTGCCGTTCTCAAAGTAAACGAACAACCAACTGCTGGCCGCCAATATCAGCCCGTACTTGATGGTCCCGCCCAGAACCTGATAGAAAATGGAGCGTTTGTACGACCAATTGCATATGGCCACGAACGCTCCGGTGAAAGGCAGGATGGGTGCGATGCGGTTCCACAGGATCATGCGTTCGTCGGGGCATACCAGGAAGCAGCGGTAACGCTCCACGGCGTTGGCTATCTTGACCGGTACCCTCACCCGGCGGACGATCAGGTACAGCGTGGTCAATCCCAATACCTCGGCCACGGCGATGGTCAATATGAAAAGGGTCCACAGGACCAGGCTCGGGACCGTCCCATATCCGGCCATGAAGAAGAGCACCACGAAGAGCTCGGGAACGGTCGGGAACACGATGGCGTCCACGTAGAAAAGTATGAACACGCAGGCTATCCAACCTGCCAGTCCCAGCGGTGAGAAGAATCCGTAGAAGGTCTCACCGATGTCAAACATTCTTTCTTGTACGCTCAGACGATTAAAAAACCTTTCCGCTAACCCTTCCCGCCTTGGACTCGATGGCGTATTCGTATACGTCCAGCAGACGGGTGGCCCACTGCCCTGCGGAGTACTCGCTGGCCCTGGCCAAGGCGGCGTTCCGGTATTTCTCCGGCTCTTTTAGCAGTTTCATGGTGGCATGCGACCAGCTCTCCGGGGTCTCTTCGAACAGGAAGCCGTTCTCCCCGTCCTTGATGATCTCCGCCACCGCCCGGTAGCGAATGCCGGAGGCCGGTTTGCCGATGGCCATAGCCTCCAGGATGACCAGTCCCTGGGTCTCGAACTTGGAGGCCAGGGTGATCACGTCGCAGGCGGCGTAGTACTGAGGCAGCTCGCTGTCTGGCACGAATCCGGTGAAAATGACGTTCGATTCAACACCCAGGTCAACGGCCAGCTTCTGCACGTGCTTTTTGGCCGGTCCCTCTCCCACCAGCAGCAACCGGGCGTCCGGCTCCTGCTCGATGAGCCGGGCGAAGCCCCTCAGCACCAGGTCGATGTTCTTCTCCCAGGCGATCCGGCCCAAGTGCAATATGACCTTCTTGTCCTCCAGCCCGTACCTCCTGCGGATGGCGCTGCCGTCGACGTCCTTGTGGAACCGGTCCGCGTCCACTCCGGTGGGGATGACCTCGAACCGTTTGATACGGGGGGCGTAGTGAACGATCTCGCTCTTGATGGCATAGGTGGGGGCGATGACCACCTCCGAGTGTTGGAGCAGGGAACGCAGATAGGTCCACATGCCTAGATGGATCACCCATTCCGGAAAGGGGGTGAAATTGTAGAACTTGGCCGCCTCGGTGACCATGGTGTGGAAGGTTAATACCACTGGTTTCTTCAGGGCCCGACCGGCCAGCATGCTTCGCAACCCTTGGAACAGAAGTCCATGGGTGTGTATCACATCCACATCCAGCCCGGCCAGTATCTCGCATTTGTTGGTGGGGAAGATGGGAATTCGGTAACCGGAATATTTGTTGAAGCCGATCGACCTGAAGTAGTAGACGCCCTCCTCCTCGTCCTCGCCCTTGGCCGGTTTGGGGGCGAAGATGTACACAGTGTGCCCTAGCCTCTCCAGCTCCCTCTTGGTCAACAACAGGGAGGTGACCACCCCATCTCTGGAGGGTAGATACGAATCTGTGAACATGGCTATCTTCAGGGTAACAACCTCATTTTAGGAACTCTATGATCTTGAAAAGAACATGCCCTGGATCTCTTCCCAGCACTCTGATCATGGGCTCCTTGCCCACGCCTCCGCGGTCGAAGATCACGTCCGGTACATTACCAATTACCTTTATTGCCTCTGCGGTCCCCCATTCCATGGAGGAGACCATGTCCGGTTCCCCGGCCCTATCGAACGAGGCCACGACCAGTCCCGACCGGCGCAGGCGTTCCACGTTCTCCTCGGAGAACCTCAGGTTCATGGCGCATCGGGCCTCAGGGTCGAAGGCCTGGGCGGCCATTACCACTCGGGCTATGTGCCGGCTGCCGCCGAAGCGCACCTCCCCGACCCGGCACACCCTGTCCCCGGCCCTTACCAATCGTCCTTCCACCCCGCAGACCTCTCCATATCCCTGGGGGTAGGGAAGTGCGTACGCCAAATTGAGCCCGACCTCAGGGACCATCTGCGGGGGCATGCGGTCCTCGATGATCCCCACTCCCGAGCGCACCGCCTCCTGGACAGCGTGACGCATGGCCTCCTTGTATAGGGTGGCAGAAGGGTTGATGCACAGCGATCCCCTTCCAACCGGCACGGCCATGGCTATGGAATCGTAGATGCGCCTCTTGGCCTCCTTGACCGCCTCCTTGGTGGTGAGCCCAGAGGCCAGCCCGCAGGCGATGAAGGACGAGAGGGTGCATCCGGCGCCGTGCACCTGGCGGTCCAGTCTGGGGGAGGCCAATTCGTAGATCTCGTCCTTGGTGTAGAGGGCGTCCACGGCCATCTCGCCTCCGAGGTGCCCTCCTTTCAGCAGCACCGCCTCCGGTCCCATGTCCAGGAGGCGCCTGCCTACCCTGTCCAGGGAATCACCATCGGTTATCACCATCCCGGAAAGGGCCTCGGCCTCCTCCTTGTTGGGAGTGATCACCGTGGCGATGGGGAACAGCTCCTTCGTCAATGCGTTCGCCAGGTCCTCCTGGTGCAGGGCGGTGCCCACTCCTGCGAAGAGCACGGGGTCGATGACCAGCGGTACGTCCAATTCCTTAAGCAGGGACGAAATGGCCTTCACCGTGGCAGCGGAGTGCAGCATGCCGGTCTTGACGGCGTCAGGCTTGACGTCATCCAGGACGGCATTTAGCTGTGAGATGATCTGCTCCGGAGGCAGCGGGAACATATCCAGCACCTCAACGGTGTTCTGAGCTGTGATGGCGGACAAAACCACCGCGCCATGTGCTCCCATGGATGCGATGGCCTTGATGTCCGCCTCGATGCCCGCTCCGCCAATGGGATCGGACCCGGCAATGGAAAGGACGACGGCCATGAAAGGACAATCGCCTGCAGCACTAATAATCTTGGCGGGAGGTGGTAGGTCCGCATCGGTGAACGACGTATCCACCCAGGCAAATTATATATAATCCAGGTCTTATCGAAAACGCCGATGAAAGCAAACAGTGGGCATTTCGTGTTGAACGACCAAACAGAATATAAGGACATAGCTGAGGTCTTTCCTGATGTGCTCAAGCTTTTCTTAGAGGAAACGGACCAGGTCCCCGAGGATGCCGAGATCATGCACATGTTCCTGCACCTCAATCAGGTGGAGCTTCTGAACAACCGCAAGCCCGAAGGTTACAATCGCAAGGGCCGCATGCGGTTGATCTTCCCCATGACCAGGATGGAGTTCTACATCAAAGGTTCGTCCAAGAGCGGCGAGGTGGTGCGCGTCACCGAGAAGATCAGCAAGATGCTGACCCGCAGCGGTATGGAACATCAGGTGGAATGGAACGCCCTTTCCTGCCTGGAAAGTTGAGCATAGAAAGAAGGGAGGGTTCGGAGCTTTGCTCCCGAACACTTTTCAAACGTCTTTTTCTTCCGTAGAAAAATGAAAAATTCACTGACCGAGGTCGTCCCAGACCTTTTCCAGGCGGGCGATCTCTCCGTAACACTCGGCCTCGTACCCCTCCGCCTTTTGCCTGGCCGTCCCTATCTGTACCTTGACCTGCTCAGGGGCGGTCCCTCCAGGTGAGCTGCGACGGTGCATACATGCTTCCAGGGATATGTGGTCCAGCGATCCCTGGTCAAGAAGCTCGGAGAACTGCTGGAGCTCCGCGACGCTCAGTGATTCCAGCTTCTTCCCTTCCTTGACGCTGAAACGGACCGCAGCACCTACGACCTCGTGCGCCTGGCGGAAGGGCATGCCCCTCTCGACCAGATGGTCGGCCAGGTCCGTGGCGTTCAGGAAGCCGTTGGCGCAGGCGTTCTTCATCCGCTCGCGGTCGAAGGCAAGGGAGTGGTACATGGGACCGATGACGTAGAGGCAGGAGGTCAGCGTCTCGTAGCTGGAGAACACCGGTCCCTTGTCCTCCTGCATATCCCGGTTGTAGCTCAGCGGCAATCCCTTCATCAGGGTCAGCAGTTGCATCAGGTTGCCGATGGCCAGCGAGCTCCTTCCCCGGATCAGCTCGGCCACGTCAGGGTTCTTCTTCTGCGGCATGATGGAACTCCCGGTGGCGAAGGCGTCCGACATCTCGGCGAAACCGAACTCCGGAGAGGTCCAAAGCACCAGCTCCTCACCCATGCCGCTGAGGTGCACCATGGTCTGGGTGCAGACGTAGGCGAACTCCAGGGCGAAGTCCCGGTCGCTGACGGTGTCCATGGCGTTATCCGTCGGGCGGTCGAAGCCCAAGGCCATCGAGGTGAGGCCGCGATCGATATGGTGCCCGGTGCCGGCCAAGGCGCCTGCTCCCAGGGGACATTGGTTCACCCGCTTGTAGGCGTCCAGGAACCGTTCGGCATCCCGCTGCAGGCGGAAGACATGGGCCATAAGATGGAACCCCAGGCTCACCGGCTGGGCGTGCTGCATGTGGGTGAAACCGGGCATCATGGTCTCCATTTCCTCCTCGGCCCTTTCCATCAGGGTGCTCTGTACGTCCAGCAGCAGGGCGACCGTCTCCAATATGGCGTCCCGCACGAACATGCGGAGGTCGGTGCTGACCTGGTCGTTCCGGCTGCGGGCGGTGTGCAGGCGCTTCCCGGCATCACCGATCCGTTCCGTAAGGAGCGATTCCACGTTGGTGTGGATGTCCTCCAGGTCCTCGGAGATGTCCAGGTCGCCCTGTTCCACCTCCTTCAGCAACTGCTTCAGACCTTCGGCGATCTCCTTTCCCTCCTCCGGAGGTACGATCTCCTGGGCGGCCAGCATCTTGGCGTGAGCTATGGAGCCGGCGATATCGTACCAGGCCAGCTTGGCGTCGATCGACAGGGAGGAGGTGAAGGAAAGGGTCATCTGGCTGGGACCCTCGGCGAAACGACCGGACCACAGTTGCTTTTCGGACATGGACATCACTGTTTCTTCTGGACCTTGGCCACGCTGCGCAGCGGCAGCCCCCACACGTAGATGAAGCCCTCGGCGGACTTGTGATCGAAATGATCGCCCTGGGCGTAGGTGGCCAACCCGGTATCGTACAGGGAGTGCGGCGAGGAACGGCCCACTACGGTGGCATTGCCTTTGTAGAGCTTCACCCTTACGGTGCCGTCTATGAACTCCTGTGTCTGATCTATGAAGGCGTCCAGCGCCTCCTTTAGCGGGGAGAACCACAGACCATCATAGCACAGCTCGGAGTAGCGCTGCTCCACCGAGCGTTTGAAGTTGAAGACGTCCTTGGTCAGCACCATCTTCTCCAGGTCCTTGTGGGCGTTTATCAGGATGAGCGCTGCCGGTGACTCGTAGATCTCGCGTGATTTTAAGCCGACCAGGCGGTCCTCGATCTGGTCGATGCGCCCGTACCCGTGACGGCCGCCTATCTCGTTCAGGCTCTCGATGATCTTGGTCATGGACATGTCCTTGTGACCGTCAAGTCCGATCGGCAGCCCCTTCTTGAAATGGATCTCCACGTATTGAGGCTCGTCCGGCGCTTCGGAAGGGTCCACCGTCCATTCGAAGGCGTCCCGCGGAGGCTCCACACTGGCATCTTCCAGCACTCCGCATTCGCAGCTCCGGCCCCATATGTTCTCATCGGTGCTGTAGGGGCACTCCTTCTTGACCGTGATGGGCACGTCGTTCTGCCGGGCGTACTCGATCTCGTCCTCCCGGGTCATGACCCATTCCCTCATGGGGGCTATGATCTTGATGTCCGGCGCCAAGGCGGCGATGCTGACGTCGAAGCGTACCTGGTCATTGCCCTTGGCGGTGCAGCCATGGGCGATGAACTTGGCACCCTCCTTCTTGGCGATGTCCACCATGATCTTGGAGATCAATGGTCGGGCAATGGCCGTGGCCAGCGGATATGACCCCATATACAGGGCGTTGGCCTTCAGCGACGGTCCGATATAATCATTGACGAACTCCTCCGTGGCGTTGAAGGCGTATGCCTGCACCGCCCCGATCTTGAGCGCACGGTCCACTGCCTCCTGCAGGTTCCCCGGCTGTCCTACGTTGATGCTCACCGCGATCACGTCCAGATCATAATTCTGCTGCAACCAGCGTATGGCCACAGATGTATCCAGACCTCCGGAGTAGGCCAGCACTACCTTGTCACGAACTACCTTACCGCTAACAACCATGTGAATCTGCGCCGAGGAAGTGGCCGACCATATTAATCTAAATCGCCGAAGGACAGACATTGTCCGATGGAAGAGTTCATTATCGGACAGTGCGCGGGACCGCGAGCACTAGTCCGGCGCTCATAACGAGCAGGATGGAGGTCAGGAGAATGGCCGCCTCCCATCCTCCGGTCACATCCCTCAGGTAACCGCATATCACCGGAGAGAGCAGCGCCCCCACCTCCGCCACCAGGTTCCACATGCCGAAGGACTGCCCCATCATGTCTGGAGGGGACAGGTCGGCGGTCAAGGTCATGTGCACGGTCTGCATGGCCGCGAACACCGCCCCTATGACGAAGAGCAGGATGGCCAGGGACAGAAGGTCGACCGCCTCTATGGAGGGGATCAGCAGAAGGACCATAGCCGACACCGTCAAGCAGGAGACGACGTAAAGGCGCTTGCGGCGAACGATACCCGGGAAGCGGTCGCACAGTACCCCTCCCAAAGGATATCCTATGGCGTTCGCGGCGCCGAACAGTCCGGCATACACTGCCGCCCCGCTCAATCCCAGTTCTGAGGATTCCGCCACCACCAGGAGGACCCAGAACCCGAAGAACCATAATGTGAACAGGATGGGGATGGCCGAAAGATAGGTGAGCTGCAGGGAACGGTCCCGCAGCACCAGGGCGCTGACCGTGCCCAGCCTGACATATATCAGGAGCACCAGCAGGGCGGCGGCGATCATCACGAACAATGTCTGCCAGAGTATCCCAAGGCGAAGCGTCAGCGAGATCTGATAGAACCCGAGGATGACCGTCAGGAAGAGGAGGGAGTAAAGAAGCAGGCGGGGGAACGCCCCCCGGTACGATTCGTTCTCTCCCGCGGGCAGGTATCGATGCAATAGTATGCCGACCAGGATGGTGGGAGGACCGAACAATAGGAATGGAAAGGCCCAGGCGTCATCGCCCATGAACCCCCCGGCGGCATCGATCAACCAAGGAGCCGAGACCGTCGCCAGGGTCATTCCGAGCGCCAGTCCGACGAACACCACGCCCAGGCCGGTGCCCACCTTCTCCGGCGGGGAGTACTTGACCACTAAGGCGCGATCGTTGGAGTAGTAGGCTCCCTCACCCAAACCGGTCATCACTCTGGTCCCCACGAACGCGGTCAGATCCCGGGACATCCCGCTGAGGATGGTGGCCGTTCCCGCCCACACGGTGCTTATGACCACCAACGTTCTCCGCCCATATCGGTCGCCCAGGTATCCCGCGGGGAACTGCGTCAGCATGTAGCCGGCGAAGAACATGGAGCCGATGACCCCGCCCACCGCGTGCGGGTTCTCCAGGCCGAGCAGCATGGGGGAATCATTGGTGATCATCCAGGAGACCACTGGTCCGGTCAGTGCCCGGTCCAGATAGCACATGGCCCAGGCGATGAAAAGCATAATCCACATGCCGTGATGTGGTCTCCAACCTCTCTTTGCTTCCGGGGGGCCGACCATGATTCTCCTCGACCCTTTCCTGGTTGGCCGGGCTGGAAAGGAGAACAATGCCCGTTCGAACCGAAAGAGAAATGGTATTTTTAATATTTCTTTATAGGAACTCGACCGTTAGATCATCATCAGCCTGTTTGAAAGGGTCAATATCCCTTAGGGGGGTAAAATGTCTCGTTTGGGTCATAATGCTTAATAAACAATTTCATAATTCGGCACACTCTCATATCAAGGAGGTAGGGAATGATCAAGGCAGCGGTGGTCGGAGGTTCCGGATATATCGGTGGGGAACTAGCACGTCTACTGAGCCGTCATCCCAAGATCTCCTTGGAGGCGATAACCTCTCGGCAGCTAGCCGGACAGAACGTCTCTGACACCCACCCCTTTCTCCGGGGTTATGTGGACCTCAAGTTCTCAGGATCGATCAACGGCGAGGGACTGGACGTGGTATTTCTGGCCACGCCCCACGGCGCATCGATGAAGCTGGTGCCGGATATCGTTCGGAGCGGTGTCAAGGTCATCGACCTCAGCGGCGATTATCGGTTGAAGGACCCCAAGACGTATCAGGATTGGTACGGTCAGGAGCATACCGACCTGGACAACCTGGGAAGGGCGGTCTACGGTCTTAGCGAGCTCTATTGGGACGAGATATCGAAGGCCGATTTCGTGGCCAATCCCGGCTGCTATCCGACCTGCTCCGCTTTGGGCCTGGCGCCCCTCTTCGTCAACCATCTGGTGGAGGGTACCATTATCATAGATGCCAAGAGCGGGACCTCCGGGGCGGGCATAGAGCCTAGCAAAGCGACGCATCACCCTAATTGCGGCGGTAGCGTCAATCCTTACAAGGTGGGAAGGCACCGCCACACCCCCGAGATAGCTCAGACCCTGAGCCGTCTGCAAGGGCGCACGGCGGAGGTGGTCTTCACTCCGCATCTCATACCGGTGGTGCGCGGGATGCTGTGCACCATGTATCTTAAGCTGAACGACGACCTTACTAAACAGGAGCTGCTGGAAATGTACGCCGAGTTCTTCCGTAGGAAGCGTTTCGTGCGCATGACAGATGTTCCGGGGATGAGGGGGGTCATCGGTTCCAACCATTGCGAGGTGGGCTTGGAAATGGTGGGTGGTAGGAACGTGGTGGTCATGAGCACGATAGACAACTTGGTGAAAGGGGGAGCCGGGCAGGCTGTTCAGAACTGCAACGCAATGTTCGGATGGCCAGAGGAGACGGGATTGGACTTCCCGGGGTTGGGGGTTTGAAGATGGAGATTTTTAATGGAGGGATCACCTCGCCCAAGGGTTTCAAGGCGGCCGGGGTGCACTGCGGCATCAAGAAGGAGAAACTGGACCTGGCAATAATATTCTCAGAGGTTCCGGCCCGCTGCGCCATCGCCTACACCCAGAACAGGGTGAGGGCGGCGCCCATCGATGTCATGATGAAGAAGGACCCCAAGACCATTCAGGCGCTGGTCATAAACAGCGGCAACGCCAACGCCATCACCGGATCGCAGGGGATATACGACGCCAATCAGATGGTGTCACTGACCGCTCAAACGCTGGGCATCAAGGACCAACTGGTCGGCGTGGCCTCCACCGGGGTCATCAGCCGTTTCCTGCCCATGGCCAAGATAACCGTGGGGATCCCGAACGCCGTTAGGGCTTTGGGGAAGGGGCCGGAATCCGACGATATGGCCGCCCGGGCCATCATGACCACTGATACGGTCAAGAAGGAGGCCGCCTGCAAGGTGACCTTGAAGGACGGCACCATCGTGACCATCGCCGGCATAACCAAGGGAAGCGGGATGATCTCCCCCGCGATGAAGGTGCTGCACGCCACCACGCTCTCGTTCATGGTGACCGACGCGCAACTGAGCAACAATTTCAACCGCCGCTGGCAGGACATGATGGACGTAAGCTTCAACGTCATCAGCGTGGACGGCGACCAGAGCACCAATGATATCTCCGTTTTCATGGCCAACGGCATGGCCGGGGGAAAGGCGGCGGACGACGACCCGGCCTTCTGGGAAGGGGTACAGTACATCGCCCAGCAACTGGCCAAGAAGATCGTCATCGACGGTGAAGGCGCCACCAAGCTCATCGAGGTCCTGGTTCACGGGGCCAAGAACCCGGTGCAGGCCCGCAGCGCCGCCCGGGCCATCATCGCCTCCTCCCTGGTGAAGACGGCCATCTTCGGTGCGGACCCCAATTTCGGGCGCATCCTGGCCGCCCTGGGCAACTCCGAGGCGGAGTTCGACCTGGACAAGGTCAAGCTGGTGCTGAGGAACAACGGCGATTCCGTCACCCTGTTCGAGAACGGTTCGCCCATCATGACGCCCGGCAGCGAGGTGGAGGCGGCGGCCCACAAGGTGCTGTCGCACAAGAAGATCATCCTGGACCTGGACCTGGGGGCGGGGTACTCCTCCGGCGAGGCCTGGGGATGCGATCTCAGCTATGACTACGTCAAGATCAACGCCATGTACACCACGTGATGCGATGTCCCCTGAAGTCCCTGTCAACGACCGTCCTCATGGCATGGTGGTGGTCAAGTTCGGCGGCTCCTCCATCGGGGGCATGGAGCAGATAGATCTTTTCGCCGCGGAGATGGCCGAGCTGATAAGGAGGGGTCTCAAACCCATCATCGTCCACGGCGGGGGACCGGAGATAACCGAGGAGATGAAACGCTGCGGACTTCCCGTAAGGAAGGTCGCCGGACTGCGCATAACCGACGATACCACCCTTCAGATCGCCAAGACAGTGCTGTCCCGCATCAACGACCGGCTGGTGGTCTCCCTGCGCAAGGCGGGATTGAACAGCATCGGTATGGCCGGAAGCGAGGTCAACACCCTGGTGGCCAGGAAGATGGCGCCGGTGGACGTCGACGGTCCGAACGGGCCGGAGAAGGTCGACCTGGAGCACGTGGGCGTGGTCGTCAGGGTGGATCCTAGGGCGGTCGAGCTTCTATGCCGGAAGGACATCGTGCCAGTGATATACTCCATCTGTGCCGACGATTCCGGGCAGATGATGAACGTGAACGCCGACACCGCCGCGGCGGCATTGGCCGCGGGCGTTGGGGCGGAGGAGCTGGTGCTGGTGACCGAAGTGCCTGGAGTATTAAGGGTCTTCGAGGACCTTTCCTCCACGATACCGGAGATCAGGGAGGCGGACCTCGGACCCCTGACATCCTCAGGAATTCTCAAGGACGGCATGATACCCAAGGTGGACGCCTGCTTCCTGGCGCTCCACGGCGGGGTCAAGGTGGCCCACATCATATGCGGGAAGATGCCGAACGCGATAGTGGAACAGCTATTTGGTGACCGGAACCTCGGTACCAGGCTGAAGTTGTGAGGTGAGAACATGGACAGCAAGCAAGTGGCGGAACTGGGCGGTTATTACCTTTTCCAGAACTACGGACGCGAACCTCTCTGCTTCTCTCACGGTGAGAAGGAGTTCCTATGGGACCTGGAGGGCAACAAGTACATCGATTACGTCGCAGGCATCGCCGTGAACTGCCTGGGGCACGCCCACCCGGAGCTGGTGAGGGCGATCACCGAGCAGGTCTCCCGCATGATACACGTCTCCAACCTATACCAGATCAAGGAGCAGGTGGACGTGGCCGAGGCCTTGGCCTCGATCGTCCCCGCTCCCCTGGGTAAGAGCATGTTCTGCAACAGCGGTGCCGAGGCCAACGAGTCCGCCTTGAAGCTGGCGGTCAAGCATACCGGCCGGGGAAAGGTGGTGGCCTGCCACAACTCCTTCCACGGCAGGACATCAGTGACGCTCTCGGTCACTGGCCAAGAGAAATATCATAAAGGTTTCGAACCGCTGCTTTCCAAGAACGTCAAGTTCGTAGATTACAATTCCATCGAAGAGGTCAAGGGTGCGGTGGACAAGACCACCGCCGCGATCATTCTGGAGCCGGTCCAGGGCGAAGGCGGTGTTCTGCCGGCGTCGCAGGAGTACTTCCGCACCGTCCGCGACCTCTGCTCGGAGCACGGAGCCCTCATGATCGTGGACGAGGTCCAGACCGGCATGGGGCGCACCGGGAAGTGGTTCGGCTTCCAGCATTTCGGCGTGGTTCCGGACATCATCTCTCTGGCCAAGGGCCTGGGCGGCGGCGTGCCCATCGGCGCCATAGTCACCTCGACCGACATAGCCAAGACGTTCACCCCCGGCTCGCACGGCACCACCTTCGGAGGGAATCCACTGGCCTGTGTGGCCGCCAGCGCGGTGATACGTACCATGAAGAACGAGGGGCTGGTCGAAAGGGCGGCCACGCTGGGGGAGAGCTGGAAGAAGGACCTGAGGTCCATGGCCAACGATCATCCGGAGATATCCGACGTACGCGGCATGGGTCTCATGATGGGGTTGGAGATGGGCGACATGGCCAAAGAGTTCCAGAGGTACGCTTTGCAGAAAGGGCTGCTGGTCAACGTATGCGCGGGCAAGGTTCTGCGACTGGTGCCTCCTCTGATAGTCTCTCAGGGATCGGTAGACAAATTGAACCTTACCCTGGGCGAATTCCTGTCCTGAAAAGTGTCTGAAATAAAACATTCAAATATTTCAATCGAGGTACGGGTTCCAATGAAGGAACTGCCCCAGAAGGAAAGCGTGGCCGAGAAGACCCGCGGTTACATCGACGCGCACCCTTCGGTCAAGGACTGTATGGTCAAAGACCTCATCAACTATTCATCCCTGGCCAGATTGATAATGAAGGAAATGGGCATCAAGAACGAGGAGGCGGTCATGATCGCCTGCCGCCGTTACGCCCAGAAGCTTTCCAAGAAGGACCACGAGGGTGACATCCTGGCCATCCTGGCCGACAGCCGTCTGGAGGTGAAGACGAAGATATGCATAGTCACCGCCAACAACGATTGGACGGTCATACAGCGTCTGGAGCGGATATTCGTCAAGCTCATCAACCATAAGGCGTTGATGCAGGTGATCCAGGGGGCTCAGGCCATAACCATCATCGCCGATGAGAAGCTGAGGAACGATGTGGTCAACGAGGTCGGGCAGTCCAACGTCCTGAGGGTCAGGGAGAACCTGGTGGAGATCACCGTGAAAAGTCCCCAGAAGATCGGTGAGACCAGCGGCGTGTTCTCATATCTGTCCTCGAACCTCGCGGAACAGGGCGTGAACATGGTGGAGACCGTTTCCTGCTATACCGACACGATCTTCATAGTGGACGACAAGGACATGATCCAAGCCTATTCCCTGTTGTCGAAATTGCTGGAGAGCGCGGAGAAGGCCACCGAGACCCGTCAAAGGATGCCATAAGCCATTTATGCGTTGGACCCGTATCAAGGGACGGCAAGAGTGAGCATCGTGACGAAAGTTCCCAATATCATAGTTGAACCTCCTGGACCAATCGCAAAGAAGATCGTTGAGATGGACGAGCACTATCTAGCTACCGTCACCAAGTCCGCGCCATTGGCCGTCGAACGGGCCCAGGGCGAGAAGGTCTGGGATGTCGACGGGAACCTTTTCCTGGATTTTGCCAGCGGTGTCTCGGTAATGAACATCGGGCACTGCCATCCTGCCGTCGTGAAGGCCGTGCAGGAACAGGCCGCCAAGGTCATGCATTTCGCCGGAACGGACTACTATTACGACGTCCAGTCCCGATTGGTCAAACGACTGGCGCAGATCGCCCCCGGACCTTCGGAGAAGAAGGTCTTCCTGAGCAACAGCGGGGCGGAGAGCGTCGAAGCGGCCATGAAGATCGCTCGATGGAGCAGCGGTCGCAAGCAGTACATCGCATTCATAGGGGCGTTCCACGGACGGACCTTGGGGGCGCTATCGCTCACCTGCAGCAAACGGGTGCAGCGGGCCAGGTACTTCCCGACGGTGCCGGGGGTGACCCACATTCCATACGCCAACTGTTACCGGTGCCCCTATCATCAGGAGTATCCATCATGCGGTATGTGGTGCGCCAAGATACTGGACGAGGTGTACCTGGACGCCCTGGTGCCCCCGGACGAGGTGGCCGCGCTGTTCATGGAACCGGTGCAAGGGGAAGGCGGCTATGTCGTGCCGCCCAAGGAGTTCCTGCCAGAGATCGCCAAGATATGCCGAAAGTACGGCATACTGACGGTGGACGACGAGGTCCAGGCGGGAATGGGAAGGAGCGGCAAGATGTGGGCCATCGAGCATTTCGGCGTGGAGCCGGACATCACCTGCATGGCCAAATCGCTGGGTTCGGGCATGCCCATCGCCGCCACGGTGTTCAAAAAGGAGCTGGACTGGAAGAGCTCCGGGGCGCATTCCAATACCTACGGAGGGAACTGCGTGGCCTGCGCCGGGTCGATGGCCACCTTGGACGTGATCGAGAAGGAGAAGGTCGTCCAGCAGGCGGCGCGCAAGGGTGAGGTGATGCGGAAGCGCCTGGAGGAGATCAAGGAGCGCTTCGAGATGGTGGGCGACGTCCGCGGTCTGGGAATGATGCGCGCCCTGGTGTTCGTGGAGGACCGCAATAGCAAGACGCCGGCGGTCAAACTGCGAAACGAGGTAGGCGAACTGGCGTTCAAGAAGGGATTGATCCTGCTCGGTTGCGGGAAATCCGGCATCAGGCTGATACCTCCATTGACCATCGCCGATGAGAACCTCGACGGGGGAATGGACATCCTGGAGGAATGCATATCGAAGGTCATCGGGGGAAGTAAATGAGATCGGCCCCCCGTTCCGGATACAAGGAGGTGTCCGGCGACGGCTACTTGAAGCGCATAGTTTTGGAGGCCGAGGACATCGGCGTGAAGGGGACGCTTCTGCAGGAGGTCCAGTTCATCGCCGGGGACAAGGTCGCCTTCCACTTCCACAAGGTCACCAGGGAGATATTCTTCTGTCTGCAGGGGCCGGCGCCCTTCGTGATCAACGGTCAATCGGTGGTGATGAACGAAGGCGATTGCCTGGTGTGCGAACCTGAGGACGTGCACGGAAACCCGGTCATCAAGAACGACTTCCGCATACTGGTGCTCAAGGTGGGGTTCAAGGAAGCGGACACCGTCTGGCTCGATTGAGGTTCATTGGTCTAACAGGGAGCGTGCCTGGTCCGGGTGAACGGATGCTCGGGCCATTCGTCGCTGGCGATCGATGCGAACCCGGTATGATCACATCACGGAATATTCCGGCCAACGTTCGATGATCAGTTTCCCTTCTACGATGGTATACCGCACCGTTCTGGTCCCTACCTCGAACTTGAGCTCGGGATCGTCCCGGACCAGGTCCTGGAACCGGTCATTGGTGAGCAAGAGGAGGTCCTCGTCCACGGCCAGATCGATGATGGAGCGGTCGTCGCCGACCGCGTCCTCCAATAATATAGTCGTTCCGGTCCGGCGGGACTCATCGGCGAACCACCGTCCCATCGATGCGTGCTCTTCCTCCCCCATATCCTTACGCAGCCTTGGTCCCGCTATCACGAACACCTTGCTGAAGCCGTACGAGCCTTTCAGTTCCTGATAGCACCGTTCCAACTGTCCCGCCGAAGGCGCCTTGATATGATCTCCATGCCTGGAAACGTCGTTCCCGTCCACGACCACGGCGTCGATGGGCGGCGGGCCGACGATGGCCGCCGGGGTCCTAGGAGGATCTGGCAGGTTCGGAACCGGTCCATCGGCTGCTTCCGGACCCCTCGTTCCGGAGGACGGTTCGAAGGCCGGCACTAGCTCCGGGACCTCTCCGATCTCGGACAGGTCCTCGATGCCGCCACGGACCGGAACATCCTCCGCGGACATGGTCCCGGGGACGAACATCTCCACCAGGTGCCCGTCGATCTCTTCGGAGCGCAGCCTGCAGGAGCAGAAATCCCGCAGTCTCTTCCAGAGGTAGGCCGAACGGTAGTGCTTCGTCTCCGCTGGCACGCTGTCGAGCAAGGCCCGGGAGCATACCACCACCAATCGCTCCTTGGCCCTGGAGAAGATCACGTTGGTGCGGTTCAGGTCCAGTATGAACTCCGCGGTGCTGGCGATCGATGAGGGATCGCTCTGCGTGCCGGAAACGATTATGGTCGGCCGCTCTCCGCCCTGCAACCTTTCCACCGTATCGATGATGTCCACCTGGACATCGTACTGCGACAGCCGCTCCCGCAACAACGTCCGCTGCGCCCGGTGCGGGGTCATGACCGCCACCGATCCCTTGTCCCCGGTCATCCGTTCCACGATGCGTTCGATGACGTCGGCCTCGAACACGTTCAGCTTCTTGGACCGGTCCTCGTCGTGCACCACTAGGAACACGCCGCCGTCCTGCCACACCGTGGACCACATGTCGTCCGTCGGCGCCAGGCTACGCTGGACGAAGGGCTTCGAACCCCCGAGCTCGATGTCGTCCCATCTGTACAGCCCGGAAATGAGCTCCCGGACCTCGAAAGGCAATCGGTAGGTCACGTCCAAAGCGGAGCGGACCACCCTTCCTTTCGGATCGGGAAGGGAGCTGCCTATGGCCGCCACGGCGTCGTAGGCGCTGAAATGCGGCTGGTACTTGATCACCGGGGGACGGTCCTCGTCCTCCCAGTCGTGGGAGAGGATGGGGGACAGCTGGCGATGGTCCCCGGCCAGCATGATCCTCCCGTCCTCCTTCAGGACGGTAGCAAGAGCAAGAAAGTGAGGGAAGACCATCATGCTGGCCTCGTCGACGATGAGATCGGCCGCCCTCAATGACGGCGCCTTTCCCTTGGCGAAGGCCTTGTCGGCGTTCATGACCAGCTTGAGCACGTCGTTGGTGGTGCCTCCTACGAACACGTGCCTCCCTTGCACGGACCTCAGCAGATCCACCACGTAGGCCTCGTCGATCCGCCGTCCTTCCAATCTGACCACCGAGAAAGGGATGGGCGTCCGTCCGGACCGCAGCAGCGCCGCCTCAAGATCGTCCTTCCGTGCCGCTATCTCCTCCATGAGGCGATCGACGGCGGTGTGGGTGCTGGTGGCGATCATGGTGACCTGGTCGGGTCCGGCCACGTGCCCCCTGAGCAACGTGGCCACGGCCGCGGTGACCGTCTTGCCAGTTCCCGGGGGACCCTGCATCAGCTGAACGCGGGCGTTCAACCCGTCCAGCACGGCCTGGACCTGGTCCTCCCCCAGATGGTGGTCGTCCATGACGAACTCCCTGAGCAGTCGGGTGAAAGAGTTCAGATCACCGGGCTTCAGCAACGGTACTTCCGGGATATCGGGCGCCGACAGGTCGAACCATCCGAATATCGGCAGCGGGCCGCAGGCGCTCAAGCGCTGGTCCACGCGGTTGGAGACGTGATCGGAAGGGCTTTCGTCCAAGGTCACCATCCCCAGACCGTCCACGTCCGGGGAGTTGGAAAGAACGTAACGGTTCCTGTGACCGGGCATCAGCTTCACCTTGGCCACCAGATTGTCGAAGTCCAGGATCTCCATCATTCCTGTCGCTCCGTGGTAAAGGAAATCTCCTGCCGACTGTCTTTCGTAGACCTCGCCATTGAAGGGCGTTATCCTGACCCAGCTATCCTTTTCCACGGTGGTCTTGTCCCGGAACGCGGACACCGATTCCCCGAACCGCTCCAGGTCTAGACGTCCTACCAGGAAGTCCTCGATCCTCCCATTTTCGTCCTCCTCGGTGAGCAGCATCGTTCTGGTCAGCGGAAGACAATCGCCGGACATGACCCGGTCCAAGGGCGGGAGGCTCATGGCGGACGACCATTCGTTCAGACGAACGTGATGGTCCAGGCGCAGCAGGTCCAGGGCCGCCTGGGCCGGACCTACCACTCCCAAGGAGAAGGAGGTCAGATCGGGAAGGTCCAGGGGTATCTTGGTGATGCTGGCGTTCTTGGGTTTGATGCGTTCCTCCATCCAGCGCAGGGCGTGCACCCTGGCCCGCAGATAGGCCCTCAGCATTCCGGGGTCGGCGGCCTTCTGGAACTCGCGGATCGCTTTGCGCACATTTTGCTTGATGTCCGCCGCCTCCGGGTCGGGAAGCGTGCCCCACAGGGCGTGGAGATACGGTACTGGCAACGAATCATGGAAGCGGCAGCGCACTTCGAAATCGGTGTACGCGGTCGCCTCCGCCGATGCCTTGGACCATTCTCCTTCCTCGTCCAGTTGCAGCGGGGAATGGAAGTCGAACAATCCCTGATGGAACGCCCGGTCCAGGTCCACCGTGCGGTCGCCGACGGTGCGTGTCCAATGATACCTCTTTCCGAACCATTTGAGGGAGGAGGCCACCACCAGCCCGCGTCCGGTCCAGCCGGTGGCGTAGCGGTCATAGACCTCGTCCTGCAGGCAGCTGTAGATGAGCTGTTCCAGCGTCTCCCGGCAGCCCAGAAGGTGCGTCAGGCTCTCCAGCAGGTCGGAGCCGCAGCGGGTGCAGCCCTCGATCAGCCTGACCAGCTCGTTCCGGGACCAAACGTAGAAATGCAGCGGCACCCGCTCCTTGCCGCCCACCTTGGCCACGGTTTTCAGCAGTCCGTTGAAGAAGGAGACCATCAGTTTACGTTCCGATTCGTTGTCACGGACGTAATCCCCGCTCCAAGGGGCGTCGCGGAAGAAGATGACCTCTGACCCTTCCACCTCCCGTGATCGCTCTCCATCGCCCTCCTGTACGCGTTCCATGACCTCCGGCCGCCGCACCCATCTCCCCTCGGCGTTCCTTTCCCCGGAGGTCTCCAACACGCCCTCGCTGTTGGTCACATGGGCCGAGAGGGCCATGATGCGGTCCTCGGTGTAATCGTAATCCACGGAAAGGAATATCCGCACCAGCGGTTCCCCGTCGATGGTATGTGTCGGCAGGTTCCCGAACCCCGCTCCCGGAAGGGCCGCCACCTGATGACCGGCCCCCCCAGGCATCGTGGCCGATCGGACCGCGGCCCTGGTGACCAACTTTTCCAGGTTATCGGTGAAGGTCGGCACCGCCCTGATCCGGCGGCCCTGGTCGCCGCGAACATCGAGCGCGGCCAAGCTCTCCAGGTCATGGATGCCGTGGTCCCTCAGCGTTCGGGCGGTAGAGATATCCATTCCCAGGAGCTCCAGTCTTTTCTGCCGGGCGCTCTCGGGCAGGCAGTTCACGTTGAGCACGCAGGAATCGCATTTGCCATCCAGTTGGAACGGCAGTTCGTCCAGGTCCGTTCTGGATATCCGTTCCAGGTCGCCGTCCCTGGCAAGCAGGCGCCGGGCGTCCTCCCTCTCCATCTCCAGGTCCAGGACCTCGGCCGAGATCAGGTCCTCGGTTCCCCCCTCTTCCTTCAACCGCACCAGCGATCCTAGTACGTCCTCCGGTGGGATCAAGTGGCCGCCGACGACGAGCTCTCCCTGTCCGGCCCGCTCGCGGACCAGCATCTGATAGATGGCCAATTGGATGCGGTGGTAGGTCTTGTCCTTGCGGCTGGCCTTGCATTCGATGATCCGTAGTCTCGGTCGTCCGCCGTCCCATTCTAGGACGACGAAGTCCATCCTTCCGTTGAGGGCGAACTCTCCTACCTTTCCGCTTATCTCCACCTCCCGGGCGAAGAGGCGTTCCCCTGGAGATGCATCTTTCAGTAAGGTGACGAAGCTCTCCCATCTCAGGCGGGCGGGCTCCCGGTCAGCGCTGCGGTCGTTAAGGGAGGCGTAACCGGCATCGCTCAGGCTCCCTTCCCACTCCTCCTCCTTCTTCCTACCGATGGCCTGAAGCACCGGATCGAGAGGATTGAGCACCCGTGAAAAGAAGGGCACCTCTCGGGCCAGGGCGCTGCCGTTCAGGTCAAGCTTGAAACGGCGGGGGCAGGAGTGGCGTTGCACGTACTCCCCTATCTGCTGCACGTCGATCCTTTGTTCGCCCGTCACCATCGGGCGGAACCAACCGCATCTGTCGTATAATAATGTGCCAGGAGGTTCTTTTCCGATCGGCGATCACTATCCATGATACTTAAGTATAAAAAATGGAGCCACCAGGGAGATTTGAACTCCCGGCCTGCTGATTACAAGTCAGCCGCTCTACCAGCTGAGCTATGGTGGCCTCGCATCAGGAACGGCGTTCTGGATTTAATCGTTTTTATGGTGTTCGGAGAACAAGGAATGGTAATGAAGCTGCCACTTCCACACAATGGTTTAATAAAACCACGCTTTTCGGCATCAAGGTGCGCCCTTGGACGCCAATCTGACCGATAGACCTGAGAAGAGAGTATTGATGGACCTGACCGCCAACCCCGCCCCGCTGGGACTATTGGGCTTTGGCATGACCACCGTGATGCTCAACCTGCACAATGTTGGCATCATACCGCTGGGAAGCGTCATCCTGGCGTTGGGTATTTTCTATGGGGGGTTGGCCCAGCTCATCGTTGGGATGATGGAATGGAAGAAGGGCAATACCTTCGGCACCGCCGCCTTCACCTCCTACGGTCTTTTCTGGCTGACTCTGGTGGGCATCTGGATACTGCCGCAGATGGGCATCGGGGAGATAACCGACAAGACATCGATGGGGTACTTCCTGGCGCTCTGGGGCATCTATTCGCTGTTCTTCTTCATCGCGACCCTGAAGAGCACCCGGGCCACACAGTTCATATTCGGTTCGCTGACGGTGCTATTCTTCGCCTTGGCCCTGGGCGATCTCACGCTCAACAAGGAGATCACCATCATCGCCGGATGCATCGGTCTGGTGTGCGGCGCTTCGGCCATCTACTCCGCCTTGGCCATGGTGGTCAACGAGGCTCACGGCAGAACAATCATGCCTCTAGGTGAGAACCGGTCCGCGATAAAATAAGGCGCTGACCCCATCCCCCTTTTCTTATTTTTTAAATTTGCCAGCTGAAATAGGCGCTTCTTTATATTCCCGGAAACGATGACCTGGCGGGCGGCCCTTTCAGTACGCCCAGGTGACCATCATGGACAAGGACTCATTGAAATTCCTGCAGGAACTGTGCGATATCCCCGGACCGTCTGGCTTCGAGGCCGGGGCCACCCGGCTCATGCGGGAGTACGTCGAAGGATACTGCGACAAGGTCTACAACGACAAGATGGGCAACATGATGTTCGAGAAGATCGGCAAGGAGGACGGACCAACGGTCCTCTTGGCCGGGCACGTGGACGAGTGCGGCCTCATAATCACCGGCATCAACCCTCTGGGGTACATGTCCTTCAGTCAGCTGGGGGGATGGTTCGACCAGGTGCTGTTGGGGCAGAGGGTGATGGTGCACACGCGAAAAGGAACGGTGAGAGGCGTCATCGCCTGCAAGCCTCCCCACCTCATGGAGATGGAGGAGAGAAAGAAGGTGGTGACCAAGGACAAGATGTTCATTGACGTCGGCGCCTCCAACAAGGACGAGGCGCAGGCCATGGGTGTGAGGCTTGGCGACGCCGTCACTCCTGATTCCAAGTTCTACACCGTGGAGAAGGAAGTGTTCAAGGATGGCAAGCCCGCCGGTAAGAGGACCATCTGTTTCGGGAAGGCCTTCGACGACAGGGTCGGCGCCTTCGCCGCCGTGGAGCTGATCAAGGCCTTGAAGAAGGGGAACGTCAAACACCCCAATCGTATCGTGTCAGCGGCAACGGTCCAGGAAGAGACCGGTGCCAGGGGGGCCAAGACCGTGGCCGCCTCCACCCGGCCGGACGTAGCCATCGTCCTGGACGTCGATATCGCCGGCGACGTGCCCGGCATCGATCCCATGCAGGCGCCCGCTCGAATGGGGGAAGGCATCTCCATCACCGTCTACGACGGTTCCATGATACCCAATCAACCGCTGAAGGAGCTGGTAATCGGTCTGTGTGAAAAGAAGAAGATACCTTACCAGTTGGCCTATGTCACTCGCGGGGGGACCGACGGCGCCTTCATCCATACCTCGTTGACCGGTGTGCCTACCTTGGTCATCGGCGTTCCTGTCAGACACATCCATTCGCATGTCGGGGCCTTCGACATGAAGGACCTGGAGGCATGTATGAAGTGTATCGTCGAGCTGATGAAGGTGCTCGACCGCAAGACCGTGGATTCGCTTACCGAAATTTGATTCTGGTCTACCAAAAGATATAATTACGGGCAAACAATCAACCAATTCGCCTTAATCAGGTTTACTGGTGAAGCTCATGACTGATGAATCTATGACCATCAAGGTCTCCAAGGGTGACATTGTCCGCGTGGATTACGACGCATACATCG
>DATKZX010000018.1 GCA_035527755.1 Methanomassiliicoccales archaeon
CACCCCTCACCGGGATCTACCCCGTTGGTCATGGAGGTGAAATGGGCGTAGGCCATGGTGCCTATCTCGCGATAGGCCGCCCCGTTGGAGTTGGCCAGCGCTCTCTCGATGACCGCCACCCGAAGCTGTCCTCGGGGGATCTTCACTCCTTCCCCGACGGCGCTGACAATGTTGTTGACCTTGTCCCTCAATGTTTCATTTGTGGCGTTGACGATGTCTTCGGAGCAAACATCCAACGAACCGTTCGGATGCTGAAATCCGGGGAACTTCTTGAAGTAAGGATCGGGACGGGACAATTTCGCCAAAGCCACTGCCTTCGCCCCGCATTCCTCCAGGTCCCGCATGTGGAAAATGGTGGAGCTGGACTGCCCCAACCGACCGTTTAGGGAGACCTTGACCGAAAGTCCCTGGTCCAGCTTAACCTCTAGGTTCTTGATCATATCGTCGTCGATATAGGCGGTTAGCGACCGCACCCTTACCAGGAAGGCCTCGGCCTCCTTGGCTCCCTCTTCCAGGACGTTGTGCACCGTCTTCTTGGACATCCTCTCCAGGTCCATTCAGTCACCTCCCAGCACGATCTTGAAACGGCAATGCGGTCCACCGGAGGATACTGGCACCCAATCCTCGATGCCCTTGCCGCAGTAGCCTCCGTCCAAGGTCACCTTTTTACCTACGGCGTCACCGGTCCCCAGTATGTCCAGGGCGTTGCCGGTCAGCGTGAACGAACGCAGCATCTTTGTCACCTGTCCGTTCTCGATGAGGAACCCCCGCAGGGCTTTGGCCTCAAAGCCTCCACCCACCGGGTCCTCCATACCGCTGATCATGCGGTCGGTGAGCACTCCCAGCTTCACATCGGCGATCATCTCCTCCAGGGTCTGGTCCCCTTTCTCGAAGAAGGTGTTGGTCATGCGCACCCAAACTCTCCGCCCGAAGTCCTGCGCCCTGCCATTGCCTGTCGGTTTCACGCCCATCTCCGCTGCGGTCTCCAGCGAATGCATGTACCCCTGGTAGACCCCGTCCTGTATGATGGTGGTGCGCGATGAGGGTGTTCCCTCGTCATCGAATGGAACGGTCCCTCTAGCTCCTAGCACCGTTCCATCGTCTACCATGGTGATGAGGGGTGATCCGACCTTCTTCCCCACCATATCGGTAAGGAAAGAACGCCGTTTGACGATCTCGTCCGCCTCGGAGGCATGTCCCATGACCTCATGGGCCAGCAGCCCGGATATGCTGGGATCGGTTATGCAGGTGACCAGTCCCGAAGGGGCTTTCACCGCGGTGAGCATCTTGAGCGCTTCCAACCCGGTGTTCCGGCCCAATGCCTCCAGGTCAGTGGCCTTGACCAGCTCGAAGCCCTTGGAGCCATCGCGAATGTCATAAAAGAACTCTGTTCGGCCTGCTTCCGAGGCCACCGCCTCCACCATTAGGGAGGAACGTACCTCCTCCCAGCTCAACTGTCGGTCATGGCTGCTTACCAACTGGTTCTGGCGCACCTCCTCCCGCAGCATGGAATTGGTATTGACTATGCGAGGGTCCACCTTCTGTGCCCGGTCCAGGTCTATGGCCGCCTGCACCTTCTCGTCCATGCCTATCTTGGAGGGGTGTATCTGAACGTCAGCCTTCAGATCGGCCCTGGCGCCTCCCATGTCCGGGATGAGCTTGCCCGGGGCGTTTCCCGCCTTGGCGTTTCGAACGGCCTTGACCGCCGCTTCCAAAAGAGTATCTCTGGACACATCCACGGTGGTGGCGTAACCCCATGAGCCCTTCTTCCTTGCCCGAAGGCATACACCTCTCATGCGGTCCTCGGAGATCCGTTTGACCGCCGCGTCCACCACCGCCACACCGGTCGAGGTGATGGTTTGATAACGGGCGTCACAGAAGTCCGCCCCCTCCATTCTCATACGCTCCACTGCTTTTTCCAACTGGTCCATCATGTGATCACCTTCATTTCCCTGGAGGCGTCTGTGAGCATCTCGTACCCGTCCTTGGTGATCAGGACATCATCTTCGATGCGAACCCCTCCCTGCCCTGCGATATAAACCCCCGGCTCTACCGTCAGCACCATGCCCTCTTTCAACAGGAAGTCATGATCGGGGGCCATCCTGCCTCCGTCATGTACCGATAGGCCCAATCCATGGCCGGTCGAGTGGACCATCAGTCCTTTGAACTCGCTGGCGTCGATGATCCTACGGGCGGCCGCGTCCACATCCTTGCCGTTGGCGCCGGCCTTGATGATTGCCAAGGCCGCCCCCTGCGCTTCCAGAACCACCTGGTACATGCGTCCCTGCCAATCATTCACTTCGCCTACGAAGAAGGTGCGGGTGATATCGGAGCAGTATCCATCGACCTTGCATCCGAAATCGAACAAGGCCACATGTCCATCCTTCAGAACGATGTCCTCGGCCCCATGATGAGGCTCGGCCGAGCTGGCACCGAAGGAGGCGTTGGTACCGAAGGCCGATCCAGAGGCTCCCAACTTCATCATACGATAATCGATCTCCGCCGCTGCCTCATGCTCGGTCATTCCCTTTCTCAATATGGATGGAATATCTTCAGCCACCCGGGAGGCGATCCCACACGCCCGGCGTATCCGGTCTATCTCATCCCGATCCTTTATTAAACGGGATGTTTCCAGGCCCTTGCTCACGTCCAGCAGTTCAGCTTTAGGTGTCAGCCGGTCGATCTCCAGATAATTGGCATGGGTTATGCCCTGCGCGTTCACTCCTACCATACGAAACTTCTTCATGAAACCGATGGCCAGTTCTTCCCTTTCCTTGCGGGTGCGGTATGTCAGCACCTCGCTCTTTCCTCCCCGAGCCGAGGTCTCCTCCAAAGCGGAGGTGATGATGGTCGAGCGACCGTCGGGGGTGATCACCCCCAGGCATCCTTCGAAAAGTCCGGCCTTCGTGCAAGTGATGTATGGGAAGGCCGCATCTAACAGTGGCTCTTCCGCATTCATGATAACGATGGCGTCCAGGCCATCCTGGCAATTGGAGAATATCCATCTAACTCTATCAATCATCCCGTTCACAGATGCTGAAGGGAAATAGGCGTATATAGGAATGTTCTCAGATGCCTATCCACACGTTCCCTGCGATGCGTCTGATGGCCGCCATCGCGGATAACGCCGCTAGATAGCTAGTGGCCGGGTTAGAGGGAAATGGGAGATTGTCGGTCTCGCAGACGATGTGCCCGAACTCCCCCCTCACTTCCAGGCGGTGAGTGTTGCAATCGCTAAGGGGGTCGCAGACCAGTTTCACGTGTGTCTTGTCCAATCCTATTCCGATAAGGGATATGGTGGCCGACACGTTCACGTTCTTGGGGAAATGCATCACGGCCTCCCGGGCCGATCCCTCGAAAAGCACGGTCTTCTTTTTCAATAAATCGACGTCGACCCCCTTGGATAACAAGTAGTCATTATCCTGGAAGCTCTTCGGCCCTTTGGTCGATACCAGCTCTACGCTCTCGATGACGTCGGATGAGGCGGAGTGCAGTCCGTCAGTTCCGCAGATGGCTCCCGACGGAACGAAAAGCCGGCCCCCCTTTCTCTTGGCCACGTTGAAGCATCTTTCCCGGGTATCGTCGTCGGCGAAGGCGCCTACGCTCATCACCAGGACATCGATCCCCATGCCAAGGACGATGGGCACATAGTGCATCACCGCTTCTTGGGAGGCGGCCTCGACCACCAGGTCCACGTTCTTAAGATGTGCCTTGATGCTTTCGTCGGTGGGAGATATGAACTTGGCCTTGCGGCATTCATCGGCTATCTTCCGAGCCCGGTCCTCGTTCTTATCAGTGATGTAGAAGATATCGATCTCTTCCATTTCCTGGATGGCCTCGGACAGGGTGGTGCCGATGGCCCCGCTGCCGATGATGAGGAGTCGCATCGGCGCATAATTGGCGAACCCCGATATAACCTTGTCCCCCTGTTCCAGCAGGTTCGATGACCATTTTTTCTGGCGTTATGAGCTAGGATGCGCTCGCAAAGGTTCTTTGAAGAACATCGGTCACGCAACGACATTGAGTTCGCGCATGGTTAATTATCGGTGCCGCCATGCCATATCTATGAAGTATCGCACCCTGGACCACACCGCGGACGTGATGGTGGAGGCGTTCGGTGACGATCTGGAGGATTGCTTTGCCAACGCCGCCTTTGCCCTCACGGATCAAATTCTCGACGCCAGCGCGGTGAGTCCCAGGGAGGAGAGGGTGATCGAGGTCGAAGGACACGACCATGAGTCCATGCTGTACAACTTTCTCTCTGAGCTGCTCTTCATCTTCGATGTCACAGGGATGGTATTTTCCAGGTTCGAAGTTCGCTTTGACGATCTGAAGGTCGTTTGCCACGCATGGGGAGAGATTTTCGACCCTCAGAGGCACGACCCCAAGAAAGAAATCAAGGCCATCACCTATCATATGATGTTAGTGGACCCCTCCGTGCCCCTGGTGCGGGTGGTCTTCGACATCTAGGTGATCGATTGAAAGCTTCCGCCGTCGCCCATCCAATACAGGGTCTGATCAAGTATCACGGGCTTAGGGACGAACGGCTGCGCATCCCTTTCCACGATTCCATTTCGGTCTGCACCGCCCCTTTGGCCACCCACACGACCGTTGAGTTCGGGCGGGGGGAGGACAGCGCCGAGTTCGACGGTCACAAGGCATCGCCCCAAGAGATGGCTCGAATAATGGCGGTGGTGGACCCGCTGCGCCAATTGGCGGGGGAGAAAGGGGGGATGCGCATGATCTCCCACAACAACTTCCGGTCCAACATCGGTCTGGGGGCGTCGGCCTCGGGGTTCGCCGCTCTAGCCTTGGCATGCGCCGAGGCTCTATCATTGGATTTGCCGTTGAAGGATATCTCCCGTTATGCCCGCCGTGGAGCCGGTTCGGCCGCCCGGGCGGTGACCGGCGGTTTCTCCATCTGGCATGCTGGAGTGGATGATGAAAGCAGTTACTCCGAAATGATCGCCTCATCCAAAGACATGGACATGGGCATACTGGCGGTGATCGTGCCGGCATACAAGGTCACTGACACCGCCCACCGGGAAGTGGTCACCTCGCCCTTCTTCCAGGCCCGTCTGGAAACGGTCAACGCTTCCCTGGAGCAAATGCTGTCGGCCATATCCTCCGGGGATGTGAACCGCGTTGGGGAGCTGGCAGAGAAGGATACGCTGGTCCTGCACAGCATTACCATGACCGGTTCCGATCAGATGCTGCTATGGAGACCGGAGACCCTGAGGATCATGGCCCGGGTCAAGGAGCTAAGGTACGAAGGGCTCAACTGTCATTTCTCCATAGATACCGGCGCTACCGTCTACGTCAATTGTCCGCTTAGGGAGATGAAGGAGGTCGAGGACGGTCTAAAGGACCTCGAGCTTCCCATAATGAAATGCCAGGTGGGCGACCAGGCCAAAACGGTATCGGAGCACCTGTTCTAGATCGCCATCAAAGGTCTACAGGTGGTAGCGATGCCAATCTTAGCTAGTAGAAGGTGTTAATTAATATGGGATCTCGATATCATGCCCAAACCGATAGGTGCTAAGGTGGAGGTGAATACATGGAGTTCGACCTGATGGATGAGGTGATGCCGTTCGAGGGCAAGATATTCATATCCGATCTACAAGGCCCGATCACTACCAACGACAACGCCTATCAGGTCACCTCCAGCATTGTGGAGAATGGCGATCGGTTGTATAGTGTCATCAGCCGTTTCGAGGAGGTGATGGCGAACGTTACGCGTAAGGATGGCATCAAGGCCGGGGATACTTTGCGGCTGATATTGCCTTTCCTTAAAGCGTACGGGGCCACCGACTCTTCCTTGCTGAAACTTTCCCACGAGGGACTGAACATCGTTCCAGGGGCGGACAAGACCATGCGCTACGTGCAGGAGTTCATGTCCAGCTTTATCGTCAGCACCAGTTACGAGCATTATGTGGGGGCGGCGTGCGAAAAGATAGGATTCCCCTTCGAGAACGCCTTCTGCACCCGC
This sequence comes from Methanomassiliicoccales archaeon, assembly GCA_035527755.1. NCBI lineage: Archaea > Methanobacteriati > Thermoplasmatota > Thermoplasmata > Methanomassiliicoccales > Methanomassiliicoccales archaeon. The sequence continues at coordinate 5,990 of DATKZX010000018.1, forward strand.
CTGAGCATGGACATGTTCGAGATGGACGAGTGGGAGGTGGAGACCCTGCGCACCTTGGCTCAGGAGATCGCCCGCATGCCTTTGGTGAACATACCGCCCAACGTTCGCCACGTTCGGGACCTCAAGCAGGAGGACCGTGTCATAGTCAAACGTCTGGAGGAGATCTTCTGGAACGAGATGACCGACCTTTCCTCATATCAGTTCATATCTCAGGTGAACCCGGTGGGCGGAGATGAGAAAGCGACCTCGGTCGTGGAGATATGCAAACGGTTGAGCGTTCCCTTGGAGGACTGCATGTACGTGGGCGATGGGATCACGGATGCGCGCGCCCTGCAGGTCGTGAGACGCAGCGGCGGCCTTGCCGTCGCCTTCAATGGTAACCAGAAAGCCCTGGGGGAGGCGGAGCTTTCGATCACCTCCGACAACACCATCGTCACCTCCATGCTGGCAGAGATATTCTACCGCTCCGGACGGGAAGGCGTACTCGAACTGGTCGAAGGATGGGGGCACGATGCCCTGCGACAATCAGGAATGGTTCACAATTATCTCTTAAGAGAATGCTTCCGGCTCTTCCCTGAAGCACCACCGCAGGTTCGGCGGTTGAACAAGGACAACTTGCCCGAACTGCTCGAGAGAAGTCTGGAGTTCCGCCGTAAGGTTCGGGGGGAGCTCTTATTCTGATCTTTTATTATCCCTCATCACTATCTTTATTGTAAGATCGACCTAAGGGCGAAGATCATTTCAATCGGACAGAGGGGGGACGATACGTTAAAATACGCTCTTTTATCTGCCTGACATCATGTCCTCGAGGTTATTGAGCTACATCAATCGACCGCGGCGTTGGAGGGCGGGTAATTCCATCGTTCCCGACCCCGAGATGCTGGACTATTATTTCGAGGAATATCAGATCGCGGGCGTGATCCGTTCCCTTATCAGGTCGGACCCGCCATCCAGAGGGATCAGTCAGAAACTTCCCCTGGGCACGGATGCCCCAAAGAAGTTGGACGGTCTCGTCGGTCCATTGGACACCTGGCTGGTACGTGATATGTTGAACGACATGATGAATTAAACGGCCAATATCCTTAAAAGTGATCACATGAGCAAGACCCTTAGTTCCTTGGGAGAATTTGTAGGCAAACGTCCTCTAGTCTCCATACTTATTATCCTGATGATCACCGTCCTATCGGTGTCCTCAGTAGCCTTTAACGGCATTAACAGTAGCTTCGCTAACTCCGATTTCATGCCGGAGAACGAGGTGTCCATGGCGAGCTCGGAGATATCCGAGACGTTCGCCTTGGACTACAGCATCACCGTGTTGGTGAAAGGTGCAGAGGGCGACATGATCACCCAAAGGGCCTTCCTGGACGTTCTAGAGGCTGAAGCGGCGGTCATGGGGAACGCCACCCTGGTGTCCTACCTAAGTACCGCCTCGATCAACCCCTATTCATCGGTCATAAGCCCGGTGGACATGATCGCCAGTGCCATGCTTATGTCCATGAACGAAACTCAGGTGGCACAGGTCACAGGGCTGACGCAGGTTCCTACCTATGATAACCTGATCAAGCTTATGGGGGTCACCTATACCTCCATGCTCAAAGGGGTATTGCACGAGCTGCTGGCCTCTCCCTATACTCCGGTGCAGGTCAAGGACTTCCTTCCCCGCATGTTCACTGCCGATTTCGACCCGAACTCCACCTCCCCTGAGGCCAAGGGTGCCCTGGTGCTCTACAGCTTCAGCAAGGACCAGGTGGACGTGACCATCCCAGCCATTGACCTGGAACAAGCTTTGAAGAACGAGATGGGCACAGGTGGGGAAGGAGCGATAATATCTGTCCTGGGAATGGCCATCATCAGCGATAGTATCATGACCGTCGCCATGGGCTCCATCAGCAATCTGTTCCCCATCGCTGTACTTGCCATAGTGGCCATCCTGCTGCTGATCTATCGCGATCTCCTAGACACCTTAATGGGCCTGATGGGCCTGGGTATAGCTATCATCTGGATGTACGGCTTCGGCACCGCCCTGGGTTTCGCGTTCAACCCCATGACCATGATCGTGCCCATAATCCTCTTGGGTCTTGGAATAGATTACAGCATCCACTTGGTCATGAGATACCGTGAGGAGAGGGCCGAGGGCGAGGATCCGCAGTCGGCCACCAAGAAGACCATGCTCTCTGTGGGAGAGGCGCTGGTTCTGGCCACAGTCACCACCGTCATCGCCTTCCTATCGAACGTCACCTCCTCAATGCAGGCCATTGCCGAGTTCGGCATATTGACCGCGGTAGGCATCATATCCAGCTTCGTGGTCATGGTCATGCTTATCCCCGCCACTAAGGTATTGAGGGACGCTCGCAACGAACGCAAGGGGAAGGAAAACAAGCACTACCAGAAAAAGGTTCACAGCAAGTTCAGCGCAGGTCGTTTCAACAGTGCGGTAGGCAAGATCACCCACAAGGCCCCCTGGGCAGTAATAGGGGTCGCCCTTCTGGTCACCGCAGCGGCTGGCTACGGTGCGATCAGCCTGAAGACCACCTTCAATCTCAACGATTTCCTGCCAGAGTCCATGGACGTGGCCAAGGACATAAATTTCCTGTCTAACGAGTTCAACATCACCAGTGGCTCCACCGCCCAGATACTGGTCAAGGGTGAGCTAACTGACCCATCATCGATAATCGCCATGGA